>JAUNIK010000302.1 GCA_030523505.1 Prevotellaceae bacterium
TTCTTTGAACCTCCAAGAGGATTGAACAATGCGTCAGCACGGATACCCGCAAATGTACGATGGTAATTATAGTTGTCTGTTACCCTATCAATATCAGTGATAGCAGTCACACCGGCACGTACACCGAGCATTGGCGAGAACCATTTACCAATTGAGGCCGTAATATCATGTCCAGGCTTGATAGGATTAGACATTGTCTTTGTCTTAGATAATGTTGTTATCGCATTGCCTGCCTCAACAAACCATGGAGCACGCCACTTCTGAGTCTTTACTGAAGGACGGTCAAAGGTATTATTGCTATTGAGATAAGAAAGGTATGTAACATTCAAACCATGAGTAACATCAAACTTGCTCCAGCCCTGAGCCAAGTCGTAAACATCGCGGCGAAGAGATAAGAACGGTTCAATAGAGAGGTATCCATAAGGACCTGTCTTAATCTTCATATTTACACCCAGATAAGCCTCAGGAGAAGAGAAGAAACCGCTGTAATCTACCTTACTGAAAGTCATACCAGCACCTGTAACTGCTGATACATCGAATACACGGTCAGGATTATAACCATTGACATACTGTGAGATTGAGAACATGTAATCAAGGCGAGCGCCGAAATTCATGTAGTTGACAATCTGCTTCATACGTCTTGTATAACCAAGCTGAGTTGTCAAACGGATTGAATGGAACGGATGCAACTGCTTACCAATACCAACATAGAAGTCAGCTATAGGACGGATCTTATTCTGTGTATCCGAAGAACGCTGGTGAGACATCTCCAAGCCTGCACCAAGTTCAACCCACATATGGTCGAAGAACTTATTTGAGAATGGAGCATCCTGTGGACGCCAACGATGCTCAAGCTTATACTGCTCAAGACCATTGCCTATAGAAATTGGCTGAGAATTTACATTCTGCTTTGTAGCCTTTGGCGCACTCTTGATTGGGTAACGCTCAAACACTTCCTTCGAGATATTCGCCTCGGAAGCATAGTAGCGAGCATATGCAGGATTCATCTCAATAGCTTTTTCCATCAGGCCAACAAACTCAGGCTGATCATCTTTACGATCTGCGTCATCATCGTTATCAACAAGAGCATCCTTACTCTTCAGCACGCCAAGCAAGTACCACTTGCGGGCATCTTCATCCTTGAGATTGTTCTTTACGAGATCTGTGACATATGTACGGTCATAACCGAGATCATCATAAAGTTCCGCCTTAAGAATCGCATTGTTAACAGGATCCTGTTCGCATACAAAATCAAAACCGGCTTTACCTTTTTCTCGTTCCTCATCAGTCAAAGCAGGATCGTCCAAGCGAAGTACCCAATTCATCATCTCTACATAAGAGCCAACCTCCTTCTTAATTGGCTCGTCACCTGTAAGCTTATTAACAAGGAACTCAGCCATTGGAGAGTCACCAAGGCGCATGTACATAATAGCCTGGTTTGCAAGGATAGCTGGACGGTTGATAACGTAGGTTGACTTATTGAAATATGAGATTGGCTTTGTCACATTCGCACCGGCTGCATAGTCAATAAACGGTTTCAGGATGGTAGTATCAGCCTCACCTGAGCGGATGACATCAAGAGCCTTTCTGTTTGCTATATATGCGGCAAAAGCATTATACTCGTAACCCGACTCTGTAGTAGTTATTTCCTTATAAACGCGATCGATAATTTTTTTCTGCTCGAGCGAATCGGTGGTATTGGCAATGATATTGAACCAGTCTCCATGTGAGAAACGGTATGTACCGCCCTCACCGTAAGCAGGATTTGTACGATAGTATCGGACAGCGTCCTCTGGAGTCAACTGTGAGTTCAAAGAGTACATGTAAGAACAGTACATCTTACGCTGATTCTGGAGGATCTGGTCGATTACAGTGTCGAAGATGATCATGTTCTTCACCTTTGCCATCACACTACCACCTTCCTTAGCATAGCCGCGGAGCTCCTCAGCATCGGTCACGAAACCACGTGCCACGAGTGAGTCTGCCACATCATCCCAAGTACATACAACAGCCTGGCCTGAAGGCAACTGTACCTTGCGTGAGTCAACGCTGCGGCGGATAACCTGCATCACTGACTGAGCACGGTCTGCAGCAAGTTTCTGGTTGCGCTCATAGTTACCATCTGGCGAAGCATAACCGATGACACGAACCTGAGCCAAGCGGTTTCCATAAGAATGGAGGTCGCGCAGAAGGGCTTCCATCTGCTGCTGATTAGCCTCAGTATCAGCCATTTCCGAACGGTTGATTGGGAACTGAATCTGGAGTGACTTGTTGTTCTCGCGCAACTCAGATGTTGGTACCTCGAAGAACTCGTCTGGGTCGAGTGGCATCTCACCACCACTCAACTTGAAGTTCATGAACTTGAACGGATTGCTCACGAAGCAAGAACCGAACTCGCCCTCAGTCTCCCAATAAACATGGCTATAGTCCTCAAGCCACATCTTTGCTGTACAATAGTACGAGCGGTTTGGATCTGGCTTCTCGAACACGAGTGTCTTGGTGAACATAAGTTCGTCCTTTGACACAGTGAGAGTATCGATGAAATAGTTGGCTACAGAGTCGTTCTTGTCGTAGTCGTAGTCCATACGGCGGCGCTGGATATTGTGGTACTCATCACCCTCAATAACGAACGCTGGCATCAACTGGATTGTATCCTCTGTCTGGCAGTCGATAGCGTATGGCTGAACTACAAGACGAGAGTCATGGTTTGCCTGGTTGGCAACGAGCATGTTATCACAAGTCCATGTGAGGTACTTACCGAAACCACGAGCCTTACGAGCCTTTGGACCAGAAGTGAGAATCTTCTTCGCATTAACATCGACACCCTGGAGTGTGATACCATCATCAGCGAAAGTGAACTCGAGCTTGCGGCCCTCGTCTGACGACTTTACTGTATGGTTGATCGGATCCTTCTTTGTTGATGGATTATATATAACAAGGTGTCCGCCCGAAAGTACTGAACATGAGAACTCACCGTTATGGTCGGCTGCTACGTGCTGAGCACGGATAACACCGGTTGGAGAATTCTTGTACTCAGAGATGAAGTCCTTTGCGTCTTCAGCTGTATTGAAAATGAAGACATAAGCACCCTCACCACCGCGAGCGTCAACAACACCGTTTCTGTCCTTTAGAATGATCTTACCTTTCAGGTTCACTACCTGAGCCTGAAGATCAAATGCAGAAAAGGACAATACTGCTATGAGTAAGATTAAAAATCGTTTCATTGTCTGTTATCCCCTTTCCTTTATTTGATTACGTAACTAATTGATACTCCGAGACTTGTAGGTGCTGCAAACATACCCTGAGTTGTTGCAGGCTCACCCTCTGGAAGTGGCTGCTCAGCAATGGTCACCTTCTTCTGGAACACATGGAGACCGCAACCTGCATGGAAGTCGATGTTCCAACGGTTGCCTACATGCATTGTATAACCGAAGATAAGACCAGCACCAAACGATACAGCCTTCATCTTGCGGTCATCGCGCTGCTCGTTATAGTGAGCAGCAAGACCACCGAGACCAAGATAATGCTGATGCATTGCACGGCCTGAGAAATAATAGCGATACTCTGGCTGGAAAGCGTAAGCCTCACAGTCCTTACCCCATGTGCCGTTCATTGCAAGGAGCGAAGCACCAAGGGTTGAACGGTTACCGACAGCTACATCGATACCAACATTTGCTGCGCGCATGAGATCCAAAGCAGCATCTGTCTTTACAGCCAACAACTGAGCATTAGCCGAGAGACTTGCTACCAATACGAGTGACAGTAATATTATCTTTTTCATTTCTCACCCTCCTTCTCATCTTTACGAGCCTCACGAGCGGCCTTCTTTTCTTCTTCAGCTGCAACTGTGCAATGCCCTTCAAGCGGTAAGCCTCCGAG
>JAUNIK010000303.1 GCA_030523505.1 Prevotellaceae bacterium
GGTCAACGAAGCCCATGCAGAAAAAGCAGAACATCACCGAGATGATGGCGAATTTATTAGATTTCATATATCAATTGTTTTTAGTTCTATTGTTAGTTACTTCAGAGGACTGCTTGGGAATACAAGGTTTGTGAGAACAACCTCGCCATTGTTTCCAAACACCTCAACAGAGCACTTATCAATAAAGACGCGAATTGAGGTGAGTTTATTATGAACTGGAGCTGTGGTGACACAAGGGAAGTTCTGGTTGAAGTCAACCTTACCGCTCTTTGTGCGGTCAACGCTGAGTGTCATCGCCTTCTGATCATAGATAATCTTCACTTCATCGCCCTCATTGTTAGAGAGAGTCCATGTGCCAGAGCCCTTCACCTTGAACTGCTTGTCAAAGCCCTGAGCCTTGAGTTCGTCGGTAGCATCATACTCTGGAGATGGGCGTGAACCAAGATAGAGTTCACCGTCCTGACCTTCATAGAGGAACATATCACGTGCGATAGAGTTTGCTGAACGGAACTGCATTGTTGGAACATCGTTGGCATACTCCCAGTTCGACATCCATGCCACAACGGTACGGCGGTTGTCAGGACCATTATAGAAGCTTACTGTAGCATAGTGATCCTTACCATAATCCATCCAAAGGCCACCATTCTGATAACGCTCTGGATTATCGACAGTAAACTTATGACCATCGAAGTCGCCAATGAAATACTGTGTAGCAGAGCCACCCATAGGGCCACCAGGGTTGATGTTACAAACGAGAACCCACTTCTGTGCAGGTGTGCGGAACTTTGAGTTCTTTGCCTTTGGATTTGGCAATGGGAAGAGGTCTGGGCACTCCCAAACACCACCGTGACCACCGATGCCAAGACCGAAGCGGCTTTCCTCTGTCCAGTCCTTGAGGTTTGGTGAAGAGTAGAGACGCATCTCCTGGCCACTTGCCATGATGAGGTTCCACTTGCCAATCTCCTCGTTCCAGAATGGATTTGGATCGCGGAAGTCAGGGATATCTGCAGTAAGCACTGGGTTGTTCTCATACTTTATGAAGGTGTTACCACCATCGTGAGAATAAGCAAGACCCTGTGTCTGGATGTCACAACCATAAGCAGTTGGACGAGCA
Source organism: Prevotellaceae bacterium (assembly GCA_030523505.1). Taxonomy (GTDB): domain Bacteria; phylum Bacteroidota; class Bacteroidia; order Bacteroidales; family Bacteroidaceae; genus Prevotella. Next base: position 1,115 of record JAUNIK010000303.1, read on the forward strand.
GCAGTGTACATTGCCACTACAGCATCCTTGCCGAAACCAGCGGTATTATCATGGTCGATGACACATGAACCAGAGAACATTGCTCCGATGGCATCGCCCCAGAGAGCTGGCTCGCGATGCTCCCAATGGATGAGGTCCTTTGATACAGAATGTCCCCAAGTCATGTTGTTCCACATAGAACCATAAGGGCCATACTGATAGTAGAGATGCCACTCACCATTGAGATAGAACATACCGTTAGGGTCGTTCATCCAAGCATATTCAGGAGTGTGGTGATATACAGGACGGAACTTCTCGACATTGCTTGCATCGAAAGTATTTGAAAGACGAAGATTCTTCAGGCATACCTCTGAAGCTACACCACCGCGATTGCTATGGTCAACAGGGATATGAGCCTCAAGGAGAAGATCCTTGCCCTTGTGCTCATCTATAATATAAGGTACGTAATAGTCGATATGACTGAGTGCAAGACGCACATTGATGGTACGCACCAATTCATTATCACAGATAACACGGATGTTTGCCTCTGGTGCCTTATCCTCGATAGGCAGAATAAGATACTTAGAGTGGTCATCAGCACTGATGCGGATAAGACAATGATCACCAGCAAGACGATCAATCATCAATCCCTGAGCGTTGCTGTTCAAAGAGAACAGGACTGCGAAAAGCAATAATAGATTTTTCATTTTATTAGTATTGTTTTTTGTAAGTTATGGTTCTCGGCTACAAAATTAATATATTATTTCAATATACCTCAAAGAAACATCACAGATTTTTCAAATTTGTGACTTTTGCAACCAAATAGTCATTTACAATAGCAATAAAAACAAGATTACTTAATGTATTTCTTGCCGTTAACAATCAGTATTCCCTTAGCATCAGAAGAAACCTTGCGACCTGTGATGTCATAAATCACAGATGTCGATGTTGACTCAACTGCATTAATTCCTGAAGCATCCATTACCAACTCTACAGATGTGAAGTTGAATGGATCGCCACCTTCCTTGTTGCACTGAATCATCAAACGGTCGCTCTTAGCGAGGAATGCAGGCATGTCGATACCATCGAGGTTGAGTTCTGCATACTCGTTGGTCATTGTCATTGTGGTCTGATCAGCAATCTTTGCATCAGCAGCCCAATCAGTCATGACATTGATAACGTAGTCTGTGCGGTTTGCCTCAGAACTGAAACGGATAGCCTTCACATTAGTCCAATTGACACCATCAAAGCTTGTCTTGACGATTTCGAGTGTTGACCACTCGTCCATCCAGAAGTAACCTGTCCATGCTGTATTCTCGGTTACATTGTCCTTACCCTCTGTGAGTTCAACCTTTGTAACATTGAAGTTGGCACCAATCACCTCGAGGCCATACTGCTTAAGCTGTGCTACGGCAGCTGATGTAAGGAACTGTTCAACAGTGCCCTCTCCATTGATGCCTTTCCAAGCAAGCGAACCAGGGAGACGATCGAAGTTCTCATTCATAACCTTGAGCTCAATGCCGTCAGAAGCATCTGCATAATTAATCACAATCTTGTCACCAGCCTTAGCATCAGCAAATTTTGCAGCCTCGAACTGAAGACCTTCGCCCCATGTTACGTGCTGATTGCCTGTGAAAAGATCTGTTGCATTTGCTGCAAGAGTAATGACACTCAAAAGAGCGAAAACAAATATTTTCTTCATATCGTTGTTGTTTGTTAAATTGCCAGCCATTTGGCTGTTTGGTTGAGACTACCTTGGAATTTCACCCATTTAGTCACAAGCCAAACAACCAAATCGCCAAATAATCAATCAAACCACTTTATTAATACTGTGAAACCTTGACGTTGCTTACCTCTACGCCAGCAGCATAACTGTTGATTGACCAGCAGTTCTTCTGGATACCGTAGATACGGCTTGTCATACATCCTGTACCGTTTACATACATTACAACAACCGAATTGTCAGTATAGATATCGATGTTGTATGTATTATCCTCAGCGAATGGATAGAAGTCGCCGTCAGCGCCATCGATGAACTTGTCCTCTTCACCATTGCCTACATAGTACTCTACACGACGGAGGTGCTTGTTCCACTCATCCCAGTGTGGGTTGTTGAACTTGAGTGTGACGAAGTTCTTTGCGTCAGTGCCACGACCGAATGATACACCGAACTTATCGTCCTTGTTAGCCACCTTCACGGTGAATGAGATGTGGTTGTGATTACCAAGACGGTTGTAGAGAGTGTAGTTGTCACCCTTAGCCATAACCTTCACCTCAGCCTCTTTGTTGTACTTTGAAGCCATTGCTGGAACAGCAGTCAGGTAGAGAGTACCATCAGGGTTCTGTGCAATCTTATGGCAAACGAGAGCACCCGACCACATTGGTTCATTGCCCTGGCCTTCGCTACCGTTACCTACATTAGCGTTGTCGCCGTTAGGACGCTCTGGGCACCAACCCCAGATGAAACGATCAGTTCCGTTAGAAGCAGTCTTTCCAGCATAGAAAGCACGAGAATCAAGACGGCCTTCACGAACATCCGGCCACTTTGGACCATCATTGAACTGAGCCTTGAGGTCATCCCAAGAGTTGCCCATCATATACTTAACCTTACGGCTCCATACAGCACCTACAGCCTCGCTATAGACCATGTACCACTTGCCGCCCATCTCGAATACATCAGGACACTCGAGCATACGGTCCCAGATCATCTTGATCTTACATACATGCTCCCAGTTCTTCATATCTGAAGACTTGAACTCAG
>JAUNIK010000304.1 GCA_030523505.1 Prevotellaceae bacterium
AAGTGCTAACACCAACTTTTCACTTTTCACTTTTAACTTTTTTTCGGCGTTGGCCGAAAAAAACTCCTCCGATGATTGCCAAGATGAGCACTACATAAGAGATGTACGCTATTGTCTCGGTGGTCTTTATCGACTGAGGCTTGAAGGTGAGCACTACCTCGTGCTTGCCTGGCTTCACATTGAGAGCGCGGAGCAGATAGTCGGCACGACCGAGTTCTGCCTTCCGACCATCGACGGTGGCTGTCCATCCCGGGTAGTAAACCTCTGAGAACACCACGATACCGCCCTTACCGGTATTCACCTCGTAGGTCAGTTCGTTTGGTTTGTAGTCGGTGATGACAACAACACTTGTCTCGTCCTGCTCAACCGACTGACCGAGCACAGCCTCGAATTTCTTGTCTGCCACAGCCTCATGGCGCAGACTGATTGTCTTCATGCCGTCAATCTCCTGATTGGCATTATCTACATATTTGATATTATCCACAAGCCATGCGTTGCCGTAGGTGTATGGATTCTTGATAGGTACTGTCTGACCGCCCTGGAGAGGGAAGATGAAGTAGCGGGTGTTGAGGGCGTTGAGCACTGGGAAGATACTGTCGCCATTCACCTGTGTGATATCGCCCTGAGCATCAACAACGGCTTTCATCACGCCCTGCATCTCTGGCTGGATGAAGTATTCGATAAGATCCTGGTAGCGCTGGAGTTTTGCGGCGTGATAACCACCGATAGACTTATGATAATAACTTGTCTCGTTCTCATTGAAGGTGTTCGAAGCGAGGTTCAACACACGATAGTCGAGTGTCTTATCCTGCAGAATCTGCTTGTCAGTCTCGGTCATAGGCTGTGCCTGTTCACGCTGACTCTTCTCCACGAACATATCATCAAAGAGATAACGCTTGTTCACCTGCCACATATCCACCAAGCAGAGCAATGCCATCAGACCGATAGCCCACTTGTTGCTGAGTTTCTTTGAATAGATGGTCCAGAGGAGGATTGCTCCCACGGTGATGATGAAGAACGAGCGCCAGCAATCGGCTGTAAAGACTGCCTGACGCATCTCGTTGAGGTTGCTCATTATTGGAACGAGATATTCTGCTGGCAACTGCTGCAGAGCGTTACGCTCCGAGATTGAGGTGAAGTCTGAGAAGAACAGCGATGGGGCTACTGCAAACAGAGCACAGATGCCGGCTGTGAGGGCGTAACTTGATGCTACGAACTTAAACTTCTTCTTCAATATCGTAGGATCGTCAACGATTTCCTTCAATGCCATCATCGCAAGGAGTGGAATGGTGAACTCCGCAATGACGAGGATTGATGCCACAGTACGGAACTTCGAGTACATCGGCACATAATCCAGGAAGAAGTCGGTCATGCCCATGAAGTTTCTACCCCATGAGAGGAGCACCGACAGGATTGTTGCACCGAGGAGTGCCCATTTCATCGGACCTTTCACAATGAACAATGCCAATATGAAGAGCATCATGACAAAGGCACCGACATATACAGGACCAGATGTTCCTGGCTGATCACCCCAGTACTGGCCCAACTGCTGATAAATCTGCATATACTCCGGATTGGCCTTGCTCATCGCCTTCTCGCTGTGAATGAGAGGCATCGAAGCACCACCCTTAGTATTCGGGATGAGGAGCGTCCATGTCTCATCAATGCCGTAACTCCACTGGGTGATATAGTCACGGTCGAGACCGCTCGATGTCTGGTTTTCCGAATGTTCCTTCACGAGTTCGCTCTTTCCACGCATACTCTCCTTGCCATACTGCCAGGTGTGATAGAGTGTAGAAAGGTTGATGCACACGCCGAGGGCAGCACCAACAGCACACACTGCCGAAGCCTTGAAGAAATGTGCCAGTTGCTTGTTCTTGATAGCCTCCTCAAGGTATGCTAGAATCATCAGCGCGATGATAAACAGATAATAATATGTCATCTGCACATGGTTTGCCTTCACCTCGAAAGCGGCAAAGACAGCCGTAAGAATGAAACCGCGGAGATATTTCCCTCGATAGGCATACACCACGCCGGCAATCATCGGTGGCAGATAAGCCAACGCCCACACCTTCCAGATGTGTCCTGCGGCGATGATGATGAAGAAATAACTTGAGAACGCCCATATCACCGAACCCAGCGCCGCCAGTTCCTTGCGGAAGTCGAACGCGCGGAGAAGGATATAGAAACCGAGGAGGTAGGCAAACACGAACCACACATTCTCTGGCAACCAGAGGTGGTAAGCGTCCATAACCTTCGACAACATGTCTGTTGAACCGTAACTTGGAGCCGTCTGGTAGGTTGGCATTCCGCTGAAAGTAGCGTTTGTCCAACGGGTACGCTCACCGGTTTGTTCGAGATACTGCTGCTGTTCCTGTCCGGCACCACGACCGGCAGAAGAGTCATGACGGTAGAGAATGCGACCGTCGAAATCGGCTGGTGCAAAGTACGCAAACGAGATGACAGCAAACAAAGCGATGATTGCCGCATCAAATCCGTACTGTTTGATAATATTCTTGATTGTATCCATATTCCTGAAACATTAAGCCCGCCCCCTGAGAGGGGAGGGACTCCTTTAATTTTTCTGCAAAGTTAGCAAAAAAAATCAAGATAGCCGTTGGGGAATACAAATATTTTCTATAATTTTGCATAAAATTATGAAAAAGGGACTTGTACTTGAAGGCGGAGGACTCCGCTCACTGTTTTCCGAGGGTGTGTTTGATGTACTCTTGGAGAATGACATTTGTTTCGACGGGGCTATCGGCGTATCGGCGGGAGCCTCTATTGGTTGCAACATGAAGACGAAACAGATTGGCCGCGGACTGCGTTACAATTCCAATCTGGCTCACGACAAACGATACATCAGTCTTTGGTCGCTGTTCACCTCGGGTGATATCGTCAACCGCGAGTTCAGTTACCATGTTGTTCCTTTCAAGCACGACATTATCGATGTCGAGACATATGACAACAATCCAATGGAGTTCCATGCTGTCTGCACTGATGTTCAAACCGGCGAGATGGTTGTGAAGCGCCTTGACAAAATGGATCACGAGTCACTCGACTGGCTTTGTGCATCATTGTCGATGCCAATCGTATCGCGCCCAGTGGAGTTAGATGGTAAGAAACTGCTCGATGGAGGCATCGTGAACTCTATTCCGTTGGAATATTTCCAGCAGTTGGGCTACGAGAAAAATCTTGTCATCCTCACCCAACCGAAAGGCTACAAGAAGCACAAGACCAAGTTGATGCCACTCTTCCGAATCTTCTGTCGCAAGTACCCAGCCATCATCCGCGCCATGGCTCGTAGTCATGAGATGTACAACGACCAGTTGGCTTTCATCGCTGAACAGGAATCAAAGGGCAAGACACTCGTGATCTGTCCTGACGAAGTGCTGCCTATCGGTCGCATCGAGATGAAGCCCGAGAAAATGAAGGTTGTTTACGACATGGGCCGCCGCGCCGGCTTAGCCAACCTCGAGCGAATCAAACAGTTCCTCAACGAGGAGTAAATTATCGCCCCACCCTCTCGGAATATAATTTACAAATCATCACGCCCACTTTATCATCTTGGCGTGTCTTCTTTCTGCATCTATGTCTTGCTTTCCCTCAGCAGCCTCTTCTCAAGTTCTAGGCTCCAAGGCTCGGTGCTCAAACGGTATGCCATATCATTCAATTCCAGGCACTGGGCCCTCGTTATTTTTCTCTCCTCCATGTGGTAAGGCCACGGTGCGAGCATCAGCAGCAGTCCCTTTGCACAGGCTTCGAAATACTTTCCCGGCGGTTTGTACATTGGCGGAAATCCATTCTCCAGAATCACCACCAAAGGCACACCTGCATCCAAC
>JAUNIK010000305.1 GCA_030523505.1 Prevotellaceae bacterium
TAGGGATTAGTGATTAGCGATTAGGGATGGGGAGATTTCCTCCAGTTTGAACATTGCCTTGTCGTAGATCTGATGGACGCGCTCTGGGGAGATGCGCAACTCACGGCCGATATCCTTGAAGCCTTTCGGACCACCAACATTGAAGCCGTAAACGCGACGGATGACTTTCTCTTCAATTCGGCTGAGGTTACGGAACAATTCCCTCATTTTGCGCTGGAGTTCTTTCTCGTCGATAGACTCGGTGGCAAACAGCACTGACTCGTAGTCCTCGACGGGTTTGCTGACGGTGTAGGCACTGTAACCATGGCGGATTGTCAGGGTGATATACTTGAGACACCACTTATGGGCATAAGTGCGGAAGGTGGCTTGTGTGTTACTGTCGTAGTTCAAGGCTGCCATACAGAGACCGTAGGCTGCTTCCTGCTTAAGGTCTTCGATGTCGATGCCTAAGTACTTGGCAATGTCGGCATACTTGATTGCGAGATTGGATGCGAGATCAAGATGATCTGTTACTAACTGTCGTTGTTTTGATGTAAGAGGTTTCATATGATTATTGAATAGGAGCCTCACCCCCAGCCCCTCTCCAAAAGCGAGGGGAGACCATCCGGTGGAGGGGGAGACAAGAATTAATAGATAGAAAAATAAAACTGTTATGGATTGGAGAGTATGAATTAGCGATGAGCGATTATTGATTAGCGATGAGCGATTAGGGATGACAGCCCGTGAGGGATGGATTGAACTCGGGGGCTTTCATTATAGTTATACGACCTGGGCCGAAAATTCATGTAGACGAGATGAGGACAATGACGATGTCTCCGGTCTGCAAGGCTATTAAAGCACCTCCCCATCGAGGAGGAAGGGTGGGGCTTTTGGGGAGAGGGTATTTAGAATAGCTCATCAATAATATCGGCGTTCTCGGGGGTGCGGCGGCCGATGCGGCGCCAGCGGGTTTTCCTGAGGTCCTTCACACCAAACAGTTGTTCGAAGGCAATATCATGGAATATACCCTTGCCAGTCTTCCAGCACTGGCAGCCCTTGCTGCGGATATATACTGGTTTGTCGCCGCACCACATCCTCCCGCAGAAATATGCCAGGAGGGTGTTGTTCTGTGGAAGCCATACCAGGTGCCCATCATCACCTAAGGCGATGATATTCTCTTCAATGGCACTGACAATGATATCCACGTTGAATCCTCTGCGGATTGACAACGGCAGTTGTTTAGCGAGTACTGCCACAAGCTCGTGTGTCTGAACATTTTGTTCCATTTCCTTAATTGTATTAAAGAGTTAGTAAATGGAACAGCCGGCTGTTCGTGATATTGATAGTGCAAAGCTGCTATGCAGGGCTCGCACGAAGCAAGTAGTGATTGTCAGCAGAGCTGGGTCACGGTGCTATCAGCAACTTGCGAGTGCAAAGTTACATACAAAAAAAAGAGAGCAGAAACGAAATTCGTTCTACTCTCAAGTAGGATAGTATTTACCAGAAAATACTAGAAAAAGCGTGTCATGCGTTGACCTGGGCGTTCCAGTTTTTCTGGCCGGGCTTGTATAACTTGAATTTGTGCATCACTGTCCACATATCACCTTTGCAACCAGCCTTGGTGATTTTCCCTTCGCGCAACAGACGGTTCACGGCCTCAACGACAGATGTCGATTTTGCACCATCAACCTCGCGGATGAACTGCTTCACCTCCTGACGGTTGTTCATGAAGATAGGCATCAGACCGGCTACAAGATCATCATCGAAATTTTCATCAGCCAGTGCCTTCTCATTCTCTGTGGCAGTGATGTTGCGCAGGTCGCTGAGCAGGGCAGGGTTGAGCTTTTCCAGTTCGAAATCCTTCAGCATGTCCTTTACCACAGAGGCGCTGTGCTGATTGCCGGATTCCTTTGCCCACTGCATTATCCATGCCGTAGGGATAGCATCGGAAGCCTTCTCGCCGTTGTCATCCTTCAGACGGATCATCATCGACAACAGGGTGGTGATGGCCCTTACCTGTTTGAAAGGGCAGTGCAGATACCATAGTCGTCCCATGAATGTCTCACCGTCGTTCAGGAACAGCGTCACCAGTTCCTCGGGCAGCTGGCGTATGGCGTCCTTTGCACGATCGCCATACTTCTGGAGAAGAATGCCCATCTCGGCAGATTTCGATTTCTCGATGATCTGCCGTGCCTGCTTTTGTCGCACCTCCGGGCTCCCCATATAATCGATGGTGTACTGCAGTCGCGCACCCGCGTGTGCATAATCCTTATTGTCATTGGTGGTGAGCATCTCGAGGATGTGTCTCACCTTCTCTGTTGTCTCCAGACTGATGTCACGCCACAGGTTTTCCTCCACATACTGCAACCATTCCTCTATGTCCTCATCCCATGGCTCCTGACATTCCAGCACCATCTCGAGGCTGGAGAGCATGGCATAGAGGCGCGTCACAGCCTCGTCGTTGCGCAGTGTTTCGCCATCAAACGACCAGTCGGACAGCACGTGCTTCTTCTGTTCGTGGATGACAGTGACATGATAGTCGGTGTCAATCTCCATCAATAACTCACGCTTCTCGCGGTCAATGCCGACAATCTTGCCAAGCAGAGTGTCGCGTCCCGACTGTCGGAGGATGGAATATGCTAGTTCACGTTCCTTGCCACTACGGACATAGCCCACCCATTGTCTGCCCCAATATACTATCACAGCATCTGTCTCCAGCTGATTGTCATGCTCGATGCTTATGGACATACGATGTCCTGGGGCGGACTCATAGAGTTCGTCCAACCGCCCAGCGAAATCGTGATGGCGAAGGCTGTTTATGGGAAGCTGGTATACCGGCATAGGTGGTAACGTGCTGTGTTGTAATATGTTATGTTCGCTTGGTTAAAGTAATGCAGTAGACCGGCGTGTTGTCACTGGATGACTTCAACTGCAAAAGTAATATTTTTCCATGAATTCTGCAAATAAAAAAGAGAAATTTCGGCATGCCGTTGAGCTTCCTTTTGTGCCTATTTGAGCTAATGGAAAATGTCCAGTCAAAGCTACGCTTATGTTATTCTGCTTATCCTAGCCTTTATAAGAACAAGTTCTTAACAGTCAATGCTAATCATAATAACAGTAACTATCGTTACTAGACTGTACTGGAAAATATAGCCCAATGGCCCAAAAATTCGCAATACGCGAAAAAATATAATTGTTCACGGCGAGCCTTTACCCGAATGGTATTTTTCCTATTGAGGCTCCGTGCGTAGCCATTTTTCGCCATTGGGCGATTTTTAGGCATGCCTATTTTCCAATATGACCAGTGAGGAATGCAGTTCCTCGCAGGTAGATGCAGCAAGGCTACCGGGAGTTTACTCACGAGGAGGCTTGTGCAGATACCAGAAGGTCGTTAGACCTGGGCATATATTTTCTTTAAATAATTATCAAAATACAGGATTTTCTCAGTGGTCCAAAGTTTTACTTTACGTTGAGCATGTGTGTGGTGGGTGGAAAAACAAAAAAACAATAAAACAATTAAAAATATGCGCATGCTTCTGAGGGATGGACATGGAATTCTACTTATATAATTATATAAATATAATAATAAGTAGACTCTTTTCCGAGAGGTAGTGTGTGCCCAAAATTAATTGTTTTATTGTTTTGGCGAAAAGAATTTCGCACGATGCGCTGAAGCCGTATCGTAATGCAATGCATCGTAACGCAGTGTATCGTAGACCTCCGGCCGTATCGTCCTCATCCCGTCTGCATGATTTCTCGGATTTGCGCGTATAACTATAATGAAAGCCCCCGAGTTCATCCTTCCTCCCACGGGCTGTCTTCCCTAATCGCTAATCACTAATCGCTAAT
>JAUNIK010000306.1 GCA_030523505.1 Prevotellaceae bacterium
AAGAGCAATAAAAGAGGCAAACTTAACGCATACCATTTCCAGTATTTGCTTTCCTGTTTTTTGCTTGCCACAAGTAGTTTGGTTGTCAGTATTGCAAATGCAATTATGACTATCATAATTAAAGGAATATAGTCCCAAAATATTTGAGCTATGACAATGTGGGCAAAGAAAACCACAGTTAGGCAAATTAACCAATACATTTCTTTTTTAGGAATACTCTTCATATCATAATATCTTAAGTGTTTTACCCTGCTAAGGCTTCGGGCTTTGCCATTATTTTGCGTTATCTGTTGCAAAGATAAGCAACTGATATCGAAAATACAAGCAATTGGTAACAAATTTGCAATATTTAACAGGGTATTGCTTTGATTTTGTAGTGTAACGATTATTTATGCTTATTGTTTTGATGGGATATTGCCATAGAAATTTGCAAATCGTTTTTTTTGTATTGCCTAATAATTTAGGCTTGACTTGTTAAATGTGAGAACCTGCAAAGGAGTTGTCCTACAAATACGTTTCTCTATTATAGCGGTTTGAATTTATACTATATGTCGTGTCTAATGCTATATAATTATCCAAAACAACAAAATTATTTGTAAAAATTTGGCAATGATAAATAAAATCCTTATTTTTGCCAAAAATATAAAATGGCATGGCACTCAAAAAAAATTGAACCACTTAAATAGTATTTTATGTTTCTTGAAGTAACACAGGCGGAATATCTGGAGGGGTACAAGGTAATGCTCCTTTTCAACAATGGTGAGCGTCGTATCGTCGATTTGTCTTCATCATTGCAGGGGGAGATATTTGCTCCGCTCAAGGATCAGGATTATTTCAAACGGTTTTCTATAAAGTTCAATACCATAGAATGGGAGAACGGTGCTGACTTTGCACCAGAGTATCTATATGAAATAAGTTCCGTAGCCTATGCACCTCATTCGTCATTAACATCCATGGCTTCTGAACCTACACCAGAAGAAAGGTGAAAACATGAAAGTGTGTCAGTGGACAGGTCCTTTGAACCTATTGCCGTATAAACCTCATTTATAATTTATACATGTGCGCTCGGGTGAAAATTCCCGGGCGTTTTTGTATATGTCGGTGGGGGATTACACGAACAGGGCTTCGAGGGCGGGGATGTGTATTGCACCGCGGGAGAGTTCGACGAGGCCTTCGGCTTGCATCGCGTTCAGCTCTTTGGAGATGTCGAGACGGGAGTCGTTGAGAATCTCGGCAAGGGTGGTCATCTTTATCTTGATGGTTTTCTCACCGGCAGGACGCAATGCGTGGGTGGCGAAAAAACGAATGAGATGCGAACGGAGCGATGTGTTGGGCATTCCCCACAGACGGTCTTCAAGATGCTGGATGCCTGTGGCATAGAGATTGATGAAGTTGATGCGGAACACCTCGTACGCCTCGATGAGTTTCATCACCTCACGCTTGTTGAGCATCATCACATTGCACTGCGTGTGAGCCCTGAACGAGGAATAGTACTGCTGGCGCAAACCGAAAAGACGCTGGGGCTGGATGAGGTAGGGGGCATTGATGTTCTCAATGACGCGGTAGGTGTGGTTCACCGACTCTGTGGTTGCCTCGACAGTGCCGTTAAGAAGGAATATCAGTCCCTCGACATTCTCACCTGCCTTCACAATGGTCTTGCCCTCTTCGTACTTGGCAAAGTCGAACTTTGTCTGCCCGATGATCTCGTGCAGGTCGCTTTTGCTCATTCCCTGAAACAAGGAACATTCCAAAAGTTTGTCTATGAGTTGAAAAGAAGGCAATTCTTAATTCTCCCAGGTTTTCATTTCACCGTCGGTGTCTATATATATAAGGTACGCGCGAAGGTGAGGCTGCTGCTTGAGTATCTCCTGGGCTTTCTTCAAGCCAACCACCATGAACGATGTGGCGAAAGCGTCGGCTTCATAGCATTCTGGGGCGATGACAGTGGCTGATATGACATCCTGTTGTACTGGATGACCGGTGCGTGGGTCGATGGTGTGGGCATAGGTGATGCCGTCCTTCACATAGAAGTTGCGGTAGTTGCCGCTCGTTGCCAGTGCACAGTCGGTTATCTCGAGAATCTTCATGTACTCGTTGCTGGCCTCCTCCTCGTTTCTTGTTGGTTTGGAAACTCCGATACGCCAGTTCTCGCCTTTCTCGTTCTTGCCTTTCACAACAACCTCACCGCCAATCTCCACCATATAGTTCTTCACTTTCGCCTTGTCGAGCGTGCGTGCCACGATGTCAGAACCATAGCCCTTGGCAATGGCAGAGAGGTCGATCATCGTGTTGGGATTGTCCTTAGTGATGGTGCGGTCGTTGAGATGCACTGTGGTGTAGCCCACCAACTGTCGGAGACTGTCGATCTCGCTCTCGGAAGGCATCTGCTGGTTTTTGAAACCGAAGCCCCAGGCGTTGACGAGTGGTGCTACTGTGATGTCGAAAGCACCGTCGGTGGCCTCGCTCACCTTCATGGCACGAGGGAGGAGGTAAACGAGATGGTTGTCGGCAATGATGTTCTCGCCACGGTTCAGTCGCGAGATGGTGCTCTTCTCGTTGAACATAGACAGCGACTGGTCAACGCCGTTCAGTGCCGAGATGATGTCCTGCTCGAGGTCATCGCTGCACTGATATGTTATGTTGAAGAAGGTGCCGAACACTTTGCCCTGAAAATGACGGTAGGGAGCGTTGCTGTTCTGATGGGCAACGAATATGGTGCCTGCTATGAGAAACAGCAGGAAGAGAATCTGGAATATGTTTTTCTTACTCATTGTGGCTGGTGAGGGGTGTTTAGAAACCGATGGTGAGGTTGAAGTTGGCGGTGATGCCAGCGTCTTTCTGTCCACCGAAACCAGGGATATACCACGGTTCGGCTTCGCTTGCCTGACTGTGGAACAGATGACGGCGATAACGCACATCCCATCCGAGAATCAGCGGTCCCCAGATCTTTGCCTCTACACCGAACACTCCTTCAAGCCAGTGGTAGGTGGCGTGAAGGTCGTTGTACTGCTGATATGTGGTGGTCTTCTCACCTTCCTCGTCGGTATCTATGATGGCGATGCAACGATCATAGTTGAATGTGCTGAAACCATAGCGCACACCACCGAAGGCGCGATATACATCGTGCTTGTTTTTGAGGATGTTGAAGTCGCAACCCACACGGAAATACGGTGCCTGAGTCTTGTATGTCAGTTGATCGTGGAAATCGTCCACATGGTCGGCTTTGCCAAAACCCGCTTCAATGGCAGGGAAGTAACGATCTTTCAGATTGATACGTGCTCCCACTTCCCACTGTCCGTGGTCGGAGAACAACATCTGATAGGCGCCGATGAGGTCGGCGTGAATAGTGAATCCATTCACGAACGCCACCTGCACGGTGTCCACCTCGACATCCTTCTTGCGCTTTGCCTGTGCATCGAACGACTGGAGCAAAAGGAGCAGAGTGAGTGTTACTATGGTGATTAGTCCTCTACGCATCTGAGGGTTTTCTCGATTTGATAGTCATTGCGCTGATGTGATGAGCGCGATACGAGGTCGCCGATGAATCCGGTGAGGAAGAACTGGGTGCCGATCATCATCATTGTCAGTGCTATGTAGAAATAAGGCGAGTCGGTCACCAAGCGTGCTGGTACACCTGTTGTGAGGCAATACACCTTGTTGGCACCAATGATGAAGGCGCTCAGGAATCCGATGAAGAACATTATCGAACCAAGGAATCCGAATACATGCATTGGTTTCTTGCCGAAACTTGAAAGGAACCACAGTGTGATGAGATCCAGGTAACCGTTGACGAATCGGTTCCAGCCCATGAACTTGCTCACGCC
>JAUNIK010000307.1:0-1346 GCA_030523505.1 Prevotellaceae bacterium
ACAATAGAAAATGCAAAAAATGGCTGTTATCAGCATTAAACGATATCAAGATGAAAGATAGAATAAAGCAGTTGATGGATAGTCTTCATCTCACTCAACAAAAATTTGCCGAGGATCTTGGCATCTCCCCTGCTTCGTTAAGCAGTATTTTTAATGGCCGCACCAAACCGACCATCAATCATGTCGATGCTATTGTCATCGCTTTCCCAAACATCAATTTACGTTGGTTGATGTATGGTGAAGGTGATATGTTTGTGGCTGATAATGACACCTCACCAGCCGTATCAGAGCAAAATGCCTCTTCTACAGCCGTTTCGCAACAGGGAGAACAGTTATTGGACTTCGGCAATGATCAACCTCCCCTAACCCAGCAGCATGCACAACCACAAAGAGTGCAACAGCAACAATTTATATCTCAAGTACAACATAAGCCAGAAATAGAAACGGTAAAAATTATAAACAAACCGCAGAGACAGATTTCCGAAATTCGAATCTTCTATGATGATCAGACATGGGAGACCTTCGTTCCAAAGAAATAATTCTTCATGCCTTTTTGATTAAGACACCGGTGATAAAAACCTGGTTCTTGGATTTGCTATAAAGCCTCAGTGTTCGGTTGGACATCGAGGCTTTTTGCTTACAGGGTACTCTATCCGGTTATCTGTCCTTTTGGGGTGAAAACAGAAAACCCGATGAAATTTTTATGTCCTAGTTAAAATAAAAATTTGCTCTTTTTCTTTGTTATTCCATTTGTTTCCGTTATCTTTGTAGAATATATCGTGTGTGCGTACATTAATATAATAATATGAAGAAATATTGCATTGACTTAACAGTTAGCTCTATCGAGAAGATCACTAGTCATCATGTGCTTCTTAAGTTGACTGATGTGAATCCACTTCCGGAGATGGTACCTGGTCAGTTTGTGGAAGTCCGTGTTGACGGTTCTGAGACCACCTTTCTCCGTCGTCCTATCTCTATCAACTTTGTTGATTATGCTTCTAACGAGCTTCATCTTTTAGTGCATGTCGTTGGTGATGGCACAGCTCAGTTGTCAAAGCTTCAGGTTGGAGCAAAAGTTAATTGTGTGCTGCCATTAGGCAATGGTTTCACTTTGCCGGAGTCTGCCGGTGCAAAGCATCTCCTTGTTGGAGGCGGTGTCGGTGTCGCTCCATTGCTCTATCTTGGACAGAAAATAAAAGATGCCGGTTCAACACCAGTGTTCCTTCTTGGAGCAAGGTCGGCAGGCGACCTGCTGATGCTGCCAGAATTTGAGAAGATTGGTCAGGTGTATGTAACTACCGAGGACGGTTCTTTGGGTGAGAAAGGATTTGTGACCAACCAATCCA
>JAUNIK010000307.1:1356-3823 GCA_030523505.1 Prevotellaceae bacterium
GAGAACGAGCAGTTCGATTGCATTCAGGTATGCGGCCCTAAACCAATGATGGTTGCTGTAGCTCGTTATGCGAAGCCGAAGAACATCCCTTGCGAGGTATCGTTAGAGAATATGATGGCCTGTGGATTGGGAGCCTGCCTCTGTTGTGTAGAGAAGACTGTTGAAGGAAATTTGTGTGTTTGTAAAGAAGGCCCGGTGTTTAATATTGAGAAACTGTTATGGCAAATCTAAATGTAAATATTAATGAATTGAAGTTGAAGAACCCAGTGATGACCGCATCTGGTACCTTCGGTTATGGTTTGGAGTTTGCTGATTTCGTTCCATTGGATCAAATAGGTGGTATCATCGTTAAGGGTACAACGCTGAATCCGCGCGAGGGAAATGACTACCCTCGAATGGCAGAGACAGCTCAGGGTATGCTCAACTGTGTGGGATTGCAGAATAAGGGCGTTGATTATTTCGCTGAGAAAATATACCCACAGATTAAAGACATCGACACTAATATGATTGTCAATGTCAGTGGTTCTTCGCCAGAGGACTATGCTGAGTGTGCTGCACGTGTTAATGCTTTGGAGAAGATACCTGCCATTGAGTTGAATATCTCATGTCCTAATGTCCATGACGGCGGTATGGCATTCGGTGTTACCTGTGAAGGTGCAGCAAGCGTAGTGAAAGCAGTTCGTGCTCGTTACGACAAAACACTCATCGTGAAACTCTCGCCAAATGTCACCAATATCGTTGATATAGCAAAGGCAGTTGAAGCCGAGGGAGCTGATTCCGTTTCGCTCATCAATACGCTGATGGGAACATCCATCGATATTGAGCGTCGTCGCTTTAACCTCTCCATTGGTACAGGAGGCCTGTCGGGCCCATGTGTGAAGCCTGTAGCGCTTAGAATGGTGTATCAGGTAGCAAAGGGCGTGAATATCCCTGTAATAGGTTTAGGAGGCATCTGTAATGCTCATGATGCCATCGAGTTCTTTATGGCTGGTGCGACAGCAATTGAGAT
The DNA here is from genome assembly GCA_030523505.1 of Prevotellaceae bacterium. Classification (GTDB taxonomy): domain Bacteria; phylum Bacteroidota; class Bacteroidia; order Bacteroidales; family Bacteroidaceae; genus Prevotella. Next base: position 2,366 of record JAUNIK010000307.1, read on the forward strand.
TGGTACAGCTAATTTCCTTGATCCAGCAGTGACAGTGAAAGTTAGAGACGGAATCAACGAGTGGCTCGATAACCATGGTTGCAAATCAGTAACCGAAATTGTGGGTTGTCTGTAGGATAGAGTGATTCATTAAAGTACAGATAGAGTGGGGCTCAGATGTGGGTCCCACTTATTGTTTTTGAGCATAAAAATTTAGGGCTACCAAATGGTAGCCCTAAACCAACACAAAAACTAAACTAGACTTAACTAAACAATCTTAGGAATTTCACAACTCCTTCATGTCGTGTGCAAAGGTAATGCATATTTCTCAATCCTCCAAATAAAAAGGCGATTTTTTTGCATTTATCCTTTGATTTTTCTTGTTTTTAAACATTTTTAGCTCTCTGCAGTAGCAAATTGTCTAAAATAACCATTGCTGCCATTGCCTCAACGACAGGTACGGCACGTGGCAAAACACATGGATCGTGGCGTCCTCTGGCAGTCAAAGTGGTAGGATTTCCCTCTTTATCTACTGTCTGCTGTTCGCGAAGAAGGGTAGCCACAGGTTTGAAAGCCACGCGGAAATAGATATCTTGGCCATTGCTTATACCTCCCTGGATGCCACCGCTATGGTTGGAAAGCGTAGTAATACGACCTTCGCCATTGACGAAAACATCATTCTGTTCGCTACCACGGGAATTCACGCAACCAAAGCCTTCACCATATTCGAATCCCTTCACGGCGTTGATGCCAAGCATTGCGCCACCCAGTTGGGCATGTAACTTACCGAATTCTGGTTCACCAAGTCCCACAGGACAGCCTTTGATGACGCAAGTAATAACGCCACCGATGGTATCTCCATCGCGTTTTACCGAAGCAATGAGTTCTTCCATCTCTTTTGCCTTCTGCTGGTCGGGGCAACGCACAATATTATCCTCTATGGTGTTCATATCGTACTTGCGATAATCGTTGTCAAGAGCAATATCACCAACCTGTGAGGTATATGCGTTGATTGTTATGCCATGCTCTTTGAGGGCCAGTTTTGCCAAAGCACCACCTACACAACGGCTGATGGTGATACGTGCTGAAGAACGACCGCCACCACGATGATCTCTGACACCATACTTTTCGGTATAGGTGTAGTCGGCGTGCGATGGACGATAGAGATCACGCATATTGTCATAGTCAGACGAGTGCTGATTGGTGTTTCGCACAATGAATCCGATAGGGCAGCCTGTTGACTTGCCCTCGAACACTCCACTGAGTATCTCCACCTTGTCGGCTTCCTTTCGTCCAGTTGTGATATGGCTTTGGCCTGGACGACGACGATTCAGTTCCTGCTGGATGAAATCCTCGTCAATAGCAATGCCCGGAGGCATTCCATCGATGACTCCTCCGATAGCCTCACCGTGACTTTCGCCGAAGGTGGTAAGCGTGAATCGTTTTCCGAATGTGTTCATCATTCTATTAATTGCAGTT
>JAUNIK010000308.1 GCA_030523505.1 Prevotellaceae bacterium
TGCCAGTGTAAACTTCCTTGGTCACTTCCTTTGTAACGACCTTCTCTACCTCTACAGGCTTCTCGATAACCTTCTCGATGTACTGTGGAGCAGCAGCCTCAGCCTTCTTTGCCTTGCCACCACCGAAGTTCACCTTGATACCTACCATTGCCGAACGGGTGTGTGGGTAGCGAGTCTCACGGTTGTCGATACCAGGAGCCATACCACCGAGGTTCACCTCTGGGTCGATACCCTTGTACTTGGTGATAGTGAGGAGGTTGTTAGCAGATGCGTAGAGCTGGATGTTGTTGATATAGTTGCCGATCTTGCCGAAGTCGTAAGCCAACTGGAGGTTAGCAAGACGAACATACGAGCCGTTCTCGAGATAGCGGTCAGATGGAGCCTGAGCGGCAGCATCGGTGAATCGCTGGTCGGTAGCAACGCTTGCAAGAACATTCTTACCTGTTGTCACCATGTTGATTGAGCTGAAGTAAGCGCGTGTAGCGTTGAAGATCTTGTTGCCGGCAACACCCTGGATGAATGCTGTGAGCGACCAGTTCTTGTAGTTGAATGTATTGTTCCAACCGAATGTTACCTTTGGCTGAGCGCAACCCTTGGCAACGCGGTCCTTCTCCTGTGGGTTTGTGGTAGTGCCGATGAGGTTGCCGTCCTCGTCATACTCGTTGAAGAGCGAGTTACCAGCCTCGTTGTAGCCTGCCCACTCCCATACGAAGAACTGACCTACTGGGTAGCCTTCCTGTACGCGCTCTACGGTGCTGAATGAGTAACCACCGATACCTGGGTTACCAACATTCACATAGTCGGTAGAGTGGAGGGCGTTCGACATCTTTGTCACCTTGTTCACGTTGTGTGAGATGTTGAATGCGGTGTTCCAGCGGAAGTCCTTTGTCTGAACAGGCACTGCATTGATCATCAACTCGATACCACGGTTTCTGATAGTACCTACGTTGGCATCCATGTAACCGAACTCATAGCGGCTCTGTGATACAAGGTAAGAGTAGATAAGGTCGGATGTGGTCTTGTCATAAACCTCGATAGTACCAGTCAGGCGGTTCTTGAGGAAACCGAAGTCGAGACCGATGTTGGTCATCGCTGTCTTCTCCCACTTGAGGTCAGGGTTGTCGTTGCGGAGATAGTAGAACAGGTGGTAGTTCGAAACATTGCCGTCAGCATCGATATAATCGAACCAGCTGTTTGTACCAAGAGTCTTGTTTGCTGTGAACGCGTTGAAACCGAATGAGTTACCAGAGATACCGTAACCAGCGCGGAGCTTCAAGTCGCTGAACACCTTCTGGTTCTTCATGAACTTCTCGTCGATGATACGCCATGCGAGAGATGCCGATGGGAAGTTACCCCAGCGGTGGTTCTTACCGAATGCAGAAGAACCGTCGCGACGCATTGTCACCTGGAGGATATAACGGCTGTCGAATGAGTAGTTCAAACGACCGTAGAACGAGATCATACGGAGTGTAGAAAGACTGAACTGGTTCATATCGTTGATGTTGAAGCTGTTACCCATTGTGAGGTTGTAGTAGCTCAACTGGTCATCGTAGAAGTTGTAGGTCTTCATACCGAAACCGTCGTTGTTGTCGCCCTGCTCCCATGAATAACCTGCCATCAATGCCAGCTTGTGCTTCTTTGCGAATGTCTTGTCGTAGTTGATGTAGGTCTCCAACTGGCGCTTCTGGCTCTCTGATGAGTTACGCTCTGCCATACCGTGCTTTGAAGCATAGCTTGGCAACTGCGACTTTGTTGTGTCGTAACCGTTGAAGAGATACTGCTGGTTCTCGAGAGAGAGAGTCAGGTTCCATACAAGACCCTTTGTGATTGTGAACGCAGCCTTACCAACACCCTGGAGGAACTTTCTCTTGAAGAAACGACGGTCCTCGTTGGCCATTGCCACTGGGTTGTAGTTCATTGAAGTAACACCAGTACCATCATACCATGAGCCATCCTCGTTTGTTACAGGCTGGAGTGGAGAGAAGTAGTACATAGCGTTGATAACGCTCGCACCGTCGGTGCCTGTGAGGATATGGTTGTTGTTGGTGATACTTCCGTTCAAACTCAAAGAGAGCTCGAGACGATCGTTCAAAGTCTTTGTCTGTACAAATGTACGTGCGTTGAGGCGCTCACGGTCGGTATGACGGATAACACCCTCGTTCTTGAAGTAGTTCACGCTTGCACTGTACTGGCTCTTATCGCCACCACCGATGATAGAGATGTTGTGGTTGTGAGCAATACCTGTGCGGAGCACTTCCTTCTGCCAGTCGGTGTTCACGCCGAGGTCGTTAGGCAACTGGAAGTCGTTGTCCTTTGCATACTGACGGAGCTGGTCGCCGTCCATCATATCGAGAGTCATAGCCTGACTTGCTGAAACGTAACCGCTATATGTCACTGAAGCCATCTCGTTCTTGCGGCCCTTCTTTGTGGTAACGATGATAACACCGTTGGCAGCCTTTGAACCGTAGATAGCTGTTGCAGTAGCATCGCGGAGCACGTCGATAGACTCGATGTCGTCTGGTGAGATCAATGAGAGGTCAACACCAGGAACACCATCGATGATATAGTATGGTTCCATAGCACCCTCGCGGAAAGAAGAAGTACCGCGGAGAGAGATAGAACCAGCGCCTGATGGGTCAGAAGTGTTGGTGATCATCAATCCAGGAACCTTACCCTGAAGCAACTGTGCTGGGTCAGTGTAAGCACCCTTGTTGAAGTCATCCGACTTTACAGTAGTAATTGATGAAGACACATCCTTACGCTGCATAGTACCGTAACCCACTACTACCACCTCATTCAGGAGAGCGTCCTCCTCAGTGAGGGTAATCTTCATGTTCTTACCTACGGAAACAGTCTGTGGAGTGAAACCGATGTACGAGAATGTCAGTTTCGCACCAGACTTTGCCTGGAGTGAGAAACGACCGTTCGCGTCGGTCACTGTTCCGTTCTGGGTGCCAGCCTCTAATACGCTAACACCTACCAAAGGTTCGCCACTTGAGTCGCGAACAACACCCGACACATTGCTCTGCGCAAATGTGAGTGTACTTACCATTACGAACAAGAAAACTGCTAAGAATCGCTTTGTGCCCTTGTCCAGGAAGTTTTTTAATGTTTGCATGATGTTTTTAAATGTTTTTATTAATTAGTTTTTTGTCAACGCTAGTGCATTGTTTATATATATATGCAAAGTTACGATTTCTTTTTGATATATGCAACTATTTCGGTAACTATTTTCCTTTGTAACTGGAAATTAATATTTGCTGGTTCGGGAGCCGTGCGAAGAGGTCCCATGGTAAGCACCTCTATGAAGTCGTTTAAGGCGCTCAAAAGTGAAAAAGTAAAAAAGTAAAAACATAGCTGTCCGGTAAAATTAACGAATATTCATCGTAAGTTACTGGTAAACAGATAATTATACGAGAATTCGCAGTAAACGGATTTGATTTTGTGCTTCGCTTAACGTGAATTTCCGCCGCTCGGCTTTGCCGCTTTCATAGCGTAGCGGAGAAAGAAATTAAACGTGAATTTTCGTGAATTTATATTTCGTTGGTTTTGAACGACTTAGAAAAATAATTTTCGATAATTCTTCTGCCCCTACGGAGCGAAGCGGCAAAGCCGAGCGCGCGTTATATTCACGAGACTCCGGGCTTGCCCGCCTTGAGCACCAACGGAGCGGATAGAATTCGCGTTCGCCGCAGGCAAAGAAAATTTTAACCGGACATTAGTGTTATCATGTAATCGTGGCACGGAATTTTTTAAGGAATTTTTTGGCTCACTAGTAAAACCCTGTGTTTAACCGAATATCATTGATAACCTGT
>JAUNIK010000309.1 GCA_030523505.1 Prevotellaceae bacterium
CTTTCAACGCGATGGCACAGAAACCTCTCTACCTCCCTGGCGATGGCATCTACATCGTGGGTATTCCAGCCGACCTGAGCAAGCCTTATGACGGTCCAGTGATGGTTACGGAATCATATCAGGCGAAGTTCGAGACAAGGAATGCTGAGTTCGCTTCAATCAAGACCGACAAGTCTATAAATATCAGCAACCGCCTGCTCTCCGATGGAACTCTCGACTTGGTGAGCTTCATGGGAACTGGCATGGCAAAGAATCTCACCGTGAGAAACTATGACGGTGAGAGCTACACCATCGGCGACTATGCTCCTGAGAAGACATGGACAGAGTCGTATCTCGTGGCTGGTTTTGCTCCATGGAACGGCAAAGCCACATACCCTCTGGGTGTTTACAACCACTGGGATTGTCCTGTGACATACGATGAGGACACTCATCTCACGGATGGCAGTTGCGACCGTATCGAGGTATTCTTCGGCAACCCTCACGAGGGATTGGTGTGCAAGGGTGTCAACTTCAACATCATCTCGCCTGACAATGCTCTTTCTACAAAGATAAGCAATCTCGAGGTGGGCATCAAGATGATGGGCTCTGACTTCGGCGAATACAAGGAATGCGAGGTTCTCGCTTCAAAGAATCTACAGAAGGTGGGCACCACCGACAATGGAAATAACATCTATTCGGTGTATCTCACATTCCCACATCCGGTCATTCTCAATGATTCGTTCGGAGTTGAGATTACCGGTTTCACAGCGCTGGGCACCGAGGCTTGGCTTCCTCGTGCCATCGACACCCACGACCTGTTCCCTTCGCACACAGCATATATCGTCAATGACACACCGGTAACCGTTATGAACAGCGATGTGTGCGTGAATATCGATGCATATTTCAACTATGTCGGTCAGTGGGCATGGTACGATGGCAAGGAGGAGTTCGGCGAGTGTGTGGCTCAGGGCGACTATGTTCAGGTTTATTATGACCCAAGCGATGAGGACTGGCCAGGCGAGTATTTCACCGGCGAACCAACCTTCCCTGTGGAGTGCACCTTCGGATATCAGGATCTGATGATTGCCGAGAAGCCTGACTGGATTTCCGACATCCAGGTTGACGACTCGCAGTGGGCCGAATATGAGGCTTTGCTCATCATCATGACTGCCGACGCTCTGCCTTCGGGCGAAACTGGCCGTCTGGGTGATGTGGTGGTAAGCACTCTCGACGAGGCTTCGACATACACCATCCATATCCGTCAGGGTAATGCAACATTCACAGGCATAGCCGATAATGTCATCGAGATTCCTGCCGATGGTGGCATCTTCGACCTTTCCGGCCGTCGCATCACCACTGCCCAGCCGGGACAGATCATCATTACCAACGGAAAGAAATACATTAACAAATGACGGAAGTTTCAGGAGTTAAGAGCAATGAGCACAGTCCTCTACCGTCCTCTATAATCCTCTTAACTCCTATTAAAATAATATTATAAGAGAAATGATAAAAGTAGGTATTCTTGGTGCAGCAGGATATACGGGAGGCGAACTGATTCGTCTTCTGCTGAATCATCCTGAGGTGGAAATTGTGTTTGCCAATTCGGAATCGAATGCTGGCAATAAAGTTTATGCAGTACATGAAGGTCTGATTGGCGAAACAGAGATGGAGTTCACCGACACTATGCCTTTCGACAAGGTGGATGTGGTGTTCTTCTGTTTCGGTCACGGCAAGAGCGAGGCTTTCCTCAAAGAACATTCTATCCCTGAGGGAGTGAAGATCATCGACCTTGCTCAGGATTTCCGCATCGCAGGCGATCACGACTATGTATATGGTCTGCCAGAAACCCACAAGGACATCATCGGCAATGCTCAGCATCTCGCCAATCCTGGTTGCTTTGCCACTTGCATCCAACTGGCATTGCTCCCTGCATTGAAGAGTAGCATCATCAGTGGAGATATCCATGTGAACGGCATCACAGGAAGCACCGGTGCCGGACAGAAACCGGGAGCAACAACTCATTTCTCTTGGCGCAACGATAACATATCGGTTTATAAGACCTTCACCCACCAGCATCTGCTTGAGATAAACCAGACCGTGCAGGAGTTGCATCCGGGCTATGATGGTCGTATTCTCTTCATCCCTCAGCGTGGTTGCTTTGCCCGTGGTATCTTCGTCACTGCCTATGCAAAATGCGATGCTACCATCGAGGAGGTACAGAATATCTATGCCGAATACTACAAGGATGCTGCTTTCACCCACTTCACAACGAAGTCGCCTGACATGAAACAGGTGGTGAACACAAACAAGGCTGTGGTGTATGTCGAGAAATACGAAGACCAGTTGCTTATGATTTCCTGCATCGACAACCTTCTGAAGGGTGCAGTCGGTCAGGCTGTGCAGAACATGAATCTGATGTTCGGTCTCGACGAAAAGGCTGGTCTCAACCTCAAAGCCAGTGCCTTCTAAATTAGTAAATCAAAAAATCACCAAATCGTAAAATCATCAATATATGTATTTGTTCGATGTTTATCCTCTCTTCGACATTGCCATTGACAAAGGTCAGGGTTGCACTGTCTGGGACACCGAAGGTCAGGAATACCTCGACCTCTATGGTGGTCACGCTGTAATCAGCATCGGTCACGCTCATCCTCATTATGTAGAGGCTATCAGCAAGCAGGTAGGCAAACTGGGCTTCTACTCTAATTCCGTACAGAACCCACTCCAGAAGGAACTGGCTTATCGTTTAGGCAAGGCTTCCGGTTGCGACGACTACCAGTTGTTTCTCATCAATTCAGGTGCCGAGGCCAATGAGAATGCCTTGAAACTGGCGTCTTTCTATAATGGTCGCACTCGTATTCTCTCTTTGGAAAAGGCTTTCCACGGCCGCACATCACTGGCTGTCGAGGCTACCAACAATCCAAAGATTATCGCTCCGGTGAATGCCAATAACCATGTGACATATCTTCCTCTCAATGATATTGATGCATGGAAGGCAGAGATTGAGAAGGACGATGTTTGTGCTGTCATCATCGAATGTATCCAAGGTGTGGGTGGCATTCGTATGGTTACGGCTGAGTTCATGGCGGCAATCCGCCAGTTGTGCGACGAGCATAACACCGTTCTCATTTGTGACGAAATCCAGTGTGGCTATGGTCGCAGCGGTAAGTTCTTCGCTTTCCAGCACCTCGGTGTACAGCCAGATATCATCACCTGCGCCAAAGGTATCTGCAACGGATTCCCAATGGGCGGTGTCCTCATCTCTGAAAAGTTCAAGCCTGTCTATGGCCAACTCGGCACCACCTTCGGAGGCAATCACCTCGCCTGTGCCGGTGCTCTCGCCGTTCTTGATGTCATTGAACAGGAGAAACTCGTGGAGAATGCTGCCGAGGTGGGCGAATATCTCATGAACCGCCTCAAGGAAGAGAACCTCCCACATGTGGTTGATGTCCGTGGCAAGGGTCTCATGATAGGCATTGAACTCGATGTGCCATACAAGGAAATCCGCACCCGATTGGTCAAGGAGCAGCATTGCTTCACCGGGTGTTCCGGTACCAATGTGTTGCGCCTCCTCCCACCACTGTGCATCACCAAGAACAATGCGGATGATTTCATCGAGAGACTGAAAAAAGCACTATAATTCACGAAATATAGAATAATATCAGCAAAAGGTGGGGAAATAAATCTCCACCTTTGTTGTTTTCAATTATTTTGTATATCTTTGTGGTGAATTTCAGAGTTATATTAATAAATATAAAGGTTCGCCTGTAAGTGATCGTTAAAAAATAACTTGGTACAATTCATATGTCATCAGTTGCATTTG
>JAUNIK010000310.1 GCA_030523505.1 Prevotellaceae bacterium
CGAGTTTACTGTAAAGGGCCTCGATATCCTTCTCCCATCCGTAGTGGAGGAACGACTTGCCGAAGTCGATGGCGAAACTCTCGTGGTTGTCGCAGGCAAGGGCTATCTGACCTTTTATCTGCTGTTTTGCGGCAGCAAGTTGCTTGTCGGTGAGTGGCTTCTCCATGACCTTGTCGAGTTCTTTGCGGATGAGGCGCAGGCAGCGACGCACATCCTTCTGGTCGCAACCGAAATATGTGGCCCACATTCCAGTGTCACCGTAACTCACCATTGTCGATTCTACCGAATACACCAGTCCGTAGCGTTCGCGCAGGGCGATGTTCAGACGGGCGTTCAACCCCGGTCCACCGAGGATGTTGTTGAGAAGATAGAGTGCCATGCGGCGAGGATCGTTTATGTCGTAGGCACGACAACCAATCATCACGTGAGCCTGGTGGGTGTCGCGCTGTATTATTATCTCCCGTTCGGTAGGTCCGCCCTGCCATGTCTCCTTCTTCGCCTCCATCAGTGGAGCAGCCTCGGATTTCGGACTGTGCTTTGTTATGAGACGGAGAAGCGTCTCAAACGGTATGTCGCCATAGCAGAAGAAGATAGCGTTCTCCGGACGGTAGTGCTTCTGGGTGAAGCGCTTTGCATCGTCGGTGGTGAAACGGCGCACATTCTCAGCAGTGCCGAGGATGTTATGTCCCAGCGGATGACCTTCGAAGATGGCATTCTCGAAATCATCGAATATCAGTTCGGCAGGCGAATCCTCGTACGACTCAATCTCATCGCATATCACCTCCACCTCCTTGTCAATCTCGTGCTGCGGATAGGTGCTGTGGAACACTATGTCGGACAGCAAATCGACAGCCTTCTTGAAATGGTCTTTCTGCAATGCAGCATAATACACCGTAGCCTGTTTGTTGGTGAAGGCGTTCATCTCGCCTCCCACACTCTCGAGGCAGTTGATTATCTGCATCGACTTGCGTCGCTCAGTGCCTTTGAATGTCACATGTTCGCAGAAATGAGCCAGTCCCTCCTCGCCTGGAGCCTCGTCGCGAGTGCCAACGGCTATCTGGTAGCCGCAGTAAACAATCTGCGAGTCGCTCTTGCGATGAATTACGCGCAAACCGTTCGGGAGAGTGGCAGTAGAATATTTAGTACTCAAAGCAATATCCTTTAAATTAGTTGTTTTATCAGATAGAATACTATCGGCACAAACAATGCCGGTATATAGTTCAGAGTCTTGCAGTCCTTTATTTTCAGGATGTTCAGACCTGACGATATGATGAGCAGTCCACCCACGATGCAGAGTTCGTTGAGCAGTGGTCCCTGCATCACTTCGGCTGTTGATGCGAGTTTCGCTATGAGGTAGATGCTTCCCTGCCAGCAGAACAGGATCGGTGCGGCGAGAGCCATTCCCCATCCGTAGGCAGCACCGAAGACTGTCGAGGTGACGAGGTCGAGAGTGGAATTGGTGAAGAGGAAGGTGTTGTCGCCTTTCAGGGCAGAGAGAATCGGCCCAACGAACGAGAAGGTGCCGATGCAATAGAGCAGGGAAGAGGTGACCAGTCCCTGCATCATCCGTGATATGCCTTTCTTCTCGGCAAAACTATCCACACGCTCTTGCAATCCCAGTGCACTGCCGATGACGCCACCCAGTGCGATGCTCACGATGAACAGTACCGGAAATTCCGACTTCGGCATATTCTGGCAGAATGTGTTGCATCCGATAGCCAGCGATACGATGCCCATTGCGTTGAACAGCGTTTCGCGATACTTCTCCTTGATGCCTGTACGGAGCAGACTGCCAGCCGTAGCACCAACGAGGATGCAGATGGTATTTGTTATTGTGCCGAGCATGGTGCAAGTACCTTATTATACTCTTCCTCGTTGAGGAGCAGTTTCACAGCTTCTTTCACCTGACTGTCGCTGCGGAGCGAATGTTCTATCGAACCACCATCGTAATAGTAAGCGCGGCACAACTCACGACTGATAAGGTCTTTTATCAGTTCGCGGTTTATCTCCATGTCACGCTCAATATTGTGGTTCAGTTTGTTCTCCAACGCCTCGAACTCTGCCTTCGTATCATCGTAGTAGCCCTCGAACTTCGCCAGTTCCTTCAACTGGTTCAGGAATTTCTCCGTCTGCTTGTCGTATTTGAAATCGCTTGCCACAACGCGAGCCTTCAACTCATCGTAGTCAGCATCGGTAATCATAAACTCCGAAGCAGGGGCAATGGTAGGGTGCTTCTGGATATAGTCGTACTCATAGTTGAACACCACCTCGTTGGAGTCGCGAGCACTCATAAGGTAGTAAGCGAGGTTCGTGAGAGTATCGGCCTTGATCTCGATATCAGGTTTGATACCACCACCATCTCTCACCTCACGACCACCGGCAGTGTAGAACACCTTTGTCAGCGAGTCAGGCACATGTTCGGTGTAACCACCGTTCTTATGCTTGTAGTTGATAGCCTGAATACAACGGCCCGAAGGAATGTAATACTTGCTGGTGGTGAGTTTCATCTGTCCGTTGTAAGGCAGTTCCATAGTGGTCTGCACCAGTCCCTTGCCGTAAGTGCGGGTTCCCATCACCACAGCACGGTCAAGATCCTGCAATGTACCGGCAGTAATCTCCGAAGCCGAGGCAGTACCGCCATCCACGAGCACCACGATAGGCATCACAGTGTCGATAGGTTCGGTGGTAGTCTTGTAGTCTTTGTTAGCACGAGGGGTCTTGCCACGCATGGTGAGAACCTCTGTGTTGCGAGGCACGAACATATTTATGATGTCCAAAGCCTCCTGCACCGAACCGCCACCGTTCTCGCGTACATCGAATATCAGTCGTTTCATGCCCTGCTGTTTCAGCGTGATGAACGCACGGCGCACATCCTTGGCACAGCCCTCGGTGTAAGAGTTGAGGTTTATATATCCCACATTGTCGGGCAGCATACCGTAATATGGCAGTGCCGGCATCTGGATAGCACGGCGGGTTACATTGAAGGTCATCTCCTTACCAGTTGACAGTCGGCGAATCTTCAACTTGAACGAACTGCCCGGATCGCCACGCAGATGTTCACTGACATAGCTCACCGGTTTGCCCAGCATCGTAGAATCGTCGATGCTCAGAATAAGGTCACCCTTCTTCAGCCCCAACTCATCGGCAGGCATATTGCGGTAAGGCTGGTCGATCATACAACCGCCCTGCTGCATGTTCTCGCGAATCATTGCACCGATACCCGCATATTTGCCGGTGATGAGCATCTTCAGGTCTTTCAGCGACTCCTCCGGGTAGTATTCGGTATAAGGGTCGAGCGAGTTGAGCATAGCCCTGATGCCATAGCCCACAACCTCGTTGGCATCGAGCGAATCTACATACACCATATCGAGGTTGCGATACAATGCGTTGAAGACATCAAGGTTTTTTGCAATCTTGAAGTTATGGTCCTTATCCTGTGCCAGAACGGGCAGTGTCATAAGACACATTATTATATATACAACAGTTCTTTTCATCATTCTTTTATTCGGTATAACCATATTTTTTGTGCATTGACAAAGCAAGACCGTCGTAAATCGGGCCTGCATGTCCTTTTAGATATGCAAATATACGATTTTACCCTCACATTCTGCCTTAAATGTGCTAAAAATTAAATTATTTTATGCTGAAATGCAAAAAAAGTGCGAAAAAGTTTGGTGGAATGAAAAAATCGTATTACCTTTGCACTCGCAATTCGGAAATGAATGCAAAAATGCTTCAGTAGCTCAGTTGGTTAGAGCACCTGACTGTTAATCAGGGGGTCGTTG
>JAUNIK010000311.1 GCA_030523505.1 Prevotellaceae bacterium
CAACAATATATAAAATGGGTATTTACACATCTTTGTATCTTCGTGCGGAGCAAGGCCTCAACGTTTTTCTCCTGATAGTTGGCAATCTGCTGAAATTCATCGATGGCCACAATACATGATCGGTCGGCTGTTTCAAGATAACGAAAAATCTGATCAAGTGATATCTCTGGCGTATGAATCTGTCCAAGACCGATATTGAATGAAGGTTCGCCGGTCATGGCATCTATACTGAATCCCATATTGAGTGATGATACCATAGTAGAGAATCTCTCCCACCAACGCTCCTTAGTTGGTTGCAGTTGCTCAAATATAGCATTGGCAAGCATCTGTACCATCTCGGCAAGAGAATTTGTGGAATACAAATCCACAAAGAATGTGTAGTACTCCGTTTGTATGTAATCATTACTCAGGAAATGTCGTATAAGTCCAGTCTTTCCCAAACGTCGTGGGGCTGTCAGGGTAACATTTATACCATTATCTATATGCTTAGTCAACAGGGCACTCTCAGCCTCTCTGTCGCAAAAATACTCTGCCGACACATAGGTTCCTACAACAAACGGATTCTTTATCTTTTTCATAATTATTATAGTTATAATTATTATCCAAATAATAATTGCCGCAAAGTTACAAAAAAGGCATTGAAAAACAAAGCATAATACGATATTATTTGTACTTTTGCAAAAAATACTCGTTTTCTTACTTAACATTCCACCGCGGGGAGTGTATTATAAGTGTATCGCGATGCATAATTGATTGAAAAAAGTAAAGTATGACATTAGAAGAGTTTGAACATATTGCTCCACTGTTGAGACCGCTGATGGAGCGGGTGGGCAGAGACTTCTTCGGCAACGATGATGATGCCGAGGATGTGGCTTAGGAGGCGATGATTCGTCTTTGGACCTACTGCCAACATCTGGATGCCAGCCGCAACCTCGAGGCTTTCGCTGTGAAAGTGGCGAAGAATGTCTGCATCAACATGCATCGCAGCAGGCGACAACATCAAGAAAACTCGAGCATGGTGCTCAATTGTTTTGTTCGGCAGATAGAAATGCATTAAAATTAAATTCAAGACGCAGTTTCAATATAGAGATTGAATCCAACTATATGGATGACGAGGCTTCAGAACGGGAGTACTATATATTGATATCCGACTGGAATGGAAGATATATTCTTCCAAAGAACTGGTTTCGCATGAAGAGCTGGACCAACGGCAAGGCCGTCTATCGCAAGGGCATGAAGCCGAAGAAGTAGCCCCATCGAAAAGTAAAACATAAATCCCGCCCTTGGTCGAAAGACTCGGGGCGGGATTTTTGATTGTGTATTTATTTAAGCACATGCTTTATGAAATCCATGAACAGTGGGTGTGGGTTGAGCACCGAACTGGAATACTCTGGATGGAACTGGGTGCCGATGAACCAGCGTTTCTCCGGGATCTCGACAATCTCAACAAGTCCACTCTCCGGATTAATACCGACACACTGCATGCCTTTCTCCTGATATTCATCGAAATACTGGCTGTTGAACTCATAACGATGGCGATGACGCTCCTGAACACTGGTAACACCATAAGCCTCGGCAGTACGGCTTCCCGGACGAACATCACAGTCGTAGGCTCCAAGTCGCATAGTACCGCCCATCTTCGTGATGGTCTTCTGGTCTTCCATGATATCAATGACATTATGCGGTGTCTGGGCATCCATCTCGCGGCTATTAGCATCCTTATACCCAAGGACATTACGGGCAAACTCGATGACCATCATCTGCATGCCCAGACAGATTCCAAAGGTAGGCATATCATTCTCACGACAGTACTCAACAGCAATGATCTTTCCCTCGATACCTCGCTGACCGAATCCCGGACAGATAAGTACACCATCGGCTGCCGATAGTCGCTCTGCTACATTCTCACGTGTTAGTTCCTCACTGTTCACAAACTCGAGTTTCACCTTGCAGTCGTTATATATTCCGGCAAGATTAAGACTCTCGCGGATTGACTTATAGGCATCTTGCAAGTCGTACTTACCTACGAGGGCCACAGTGGCACTCTTCGTAGCATTCTTCTGCATATCGAGGAAACGACGCCATGGTTCCATTCGCGGAGTCTCGCCTACTGGCACACCAAACTTACGCAGTATGGCAGCATCGAGTCCCTGACGTTGCATGCTCACCGGCACCTCATAGATGCTTGGCATGTCCTCGCTCTGGACAACACACTCAAGATCGACATTACAGAATGAAGCAACCTTCTGACGGACACTATCACTGAGATGCTGCTCGGTACGGAGGATGAGTACATCAGGCTGGATTCCCATTCCCTGCAACTCTTTCACAGAATGCTGTTTCGGTTTGGTATTCAAATCACCGGCTGCCTTGAGATATGGCACATAGGTGAGGTGAACGCAAAGGGTACGACCGGACAACTCCCAACGCAACTGGCGGATAGCCTCCATGAACGGAGCACTCTCGATATCACCGATAGTACCACCTACCTCAGTAATGATGAAGTCATAATCCTCGGGATCATCCTCGCGCATCATCATTCGCTTTATCTCGTTGGTGATATGTGGTACCACCTGAATGGTCTTGCCGAGATAATCACCACGACGCTCCTTGTCGATGACCGACTGGTAGATACGACCGGTGGTGACGGAATTGCCACGAGTGGTGCGGATTCCTGTGAAACGCTCATAGTGACCGAGGTCAAGGTCGGTCTCCATACCATCGACGGTGACATAGCACTCGCCGTGCTCGTATGGGTTGAGAGTTCCTGGATCGATGTTGATATACGGATCAAACTTCTGGATTGTGATCTTATAGCCGCGAGCCTGCAGCAACTTACCTATTGATGACGAGATGATGCCCTTGCCAAGTGACGAAACAACACCTCCTGTAACAAAAATATAACGAGACATGATGTAATTGGACAATTTACGGATTTACAATTTACTATTTTATTAACGATGACGATGACTAATCAACGCCCTTGATACCATTTCACATAGGTTTGGAGAACCATTCTCACGCCGCCGGGGGTTGGATAGTGACCGGTGAAATACCAGTCGCCGGGATGATTGGGTGAGGCTTGATGCAGACCTTCAATACTCTGATAGACAATCTCTATCGGTGTGGTAACACCCTCTGGACGGAGTATCTCCACCATCTTTGCGTTGAGTTCCTCGGTGGTGAACGGTTCATAGAGATGGCGCACTGGAATATCGTCAATACCGAGATCCTCGCTCTCGAGCAATGCCTTACAGTCGTTGTACACATCATCAAGGATTTGTTCCATGCCACGCTCCTTCAGCAGTGCTATGCATGCCTGGAAGGCAATAAACTCTCCAAGACGACTCATATCAATGCCGTAGTAATCGGGATAACGAATCTGCGGTGCCGAACTGACAATGACAATCTTCTTCGGATGCAGACGGTCGAGAATCTTTATAATACTCTCGCGCAGGGTTGTACCTCTTACTATGGAATCGTCGATGACCACGAGATTATCGACACCGGCTTCCACAGTGCCGTAGGTAATATCATAAACATGAGCGGCGAGGTCGTTGCGGGAGTTGCCCTCGGTGATGAAAGTGCGCAGCTTGATGTCTTTCGACACAATCTTCTCGGTTCTCACCATCGGAAACTCTTCCTTGATACCTTCGACCATTCCCTGGAAGGCAGTCTCGGCTGTGTTAGGGATATACGAGAACACGGTGTGCTCCACATCATTGCCGATAGCACGGAGAATCTGGGCTTTCAACTGTCTGCCGAGTTGCTTTCT
>JAUNIK010000312.1:0-545 GCA_030523505.1 Prevotellaceae bacterium
TAGCATAAGAATAGTTATTCTATAATCAAAACTATCGGGAATCTATTCAAAATAACTTCCCGATAGTATTACTATACATCACATAGGCTTTATCATCTTTTCGATGAAGGCTATCTCATCTTCCGACAAGCCGTATTTCTCATATAGTTGTTCGTCAATCTCCGGGATGCTCACGCTCCAATCTATGTCGCTGTTGGAGGTGAAGTCTTGGAGGGGGACAAATTGGAATACATCCCTTGCATTGTCTTGTGTCTTTTTCTTTATTGATACTAAATACCTAAAGAAACAAGTCTTGATGTACTTAATGATATTTTTACATTCTTGTTTACTCAAATTATGTTCTGTTGGATTATATCCAATAACCAAATATGTATATGAACAAACGCTATCAGGTTCACCATAGAAAGGCTTTCCCAATATAATCTGATCTTTACCAGAGCCACCAACCTTTGGTATATATACCTTATGAAGAGGAAGTGAGTCTATCCCTTTAGGAATATCACTTTCCTTTATCCAACCATATCCACAGTCTTCTAGACTTTTAT
>JAUNIK010000312.1:555-3765 GCA_030523505.1 Prevotellaceae bacterium
AAATTTAATGCAATGTTTTGAATCTTTGTCTTTCTTATACCCTTTCCAATTTGAACTTAATTGTTCGTCACGGTCAAAATAATGTTTAGGACTAACGAACGAAGTAAAAGAATAGTCAACAAAATAATCCGATTCTATCGCGACTATTCTTTTTATTATCTTCTCTGCATATTCATCACGAATTACAACGCCAGCACCTAACGAATCAAGGTATTTATTGACGCAAGAAATATCACCATACTTATGTATATAATATTTGCATTTTGCCTTGTATGCAGACGAATATAGGAAATAATTTACACCACCTTTAATCTCAACAGAGTCAAAACATTCTTTGCCATCAATATAATCATGCAATATCACAAAATGATTGCATGTTATCATATTATCTACCCAATCATCGGCTATTCCCTGTCCTATTTTAGTCATCCATCGACTTGGAGTTATCAACGATACATAATTTGGTTTTATTTTTATTGCAACATCAATAAATAGTGGATAAATAGCACTTGCAAAAGCGCCATTAACTTTAGTCTTATCAGTACCTTTACTTTCCTGATACGGCGGATTACCTACTATTGCATTAAATTTCATGTGGTCATTATTATTTGCTTTCCAGAAGCGGCGACCGTCACGAACCTCGTTGACGAACGTCGCTGGATTGTTCTTAATTACATCTATTAAATCTTTATAATATTGGGCGTTGACACTTGTTTGGCGAAAGCCCACAAGTGTGCGGCGAGTGATGTCGCGAGCCATAGGAGTCTTGCAGATAACGAAGATGTTCTGCTCTATTGTGGCATCCCAAAGACTGAGCGCAAAACTGCGGTCAACCTCACCATACTTGCGCTTTGCCTCCTCCACTCTACGACGATAAATATTATACGCCACAAAGAGTGGATAAAGACCGCTCTTCGAATTGATTTCCAACACCTTACTGTCTGTGGCATACACATCCTCCGTCACCTTGCCATTGTCGATATAACGGGGTATCTCAAGCATCTTGGCATACTGCTCGTCGTAGAAACAATAGCCTCCAATGCAATCACCGAGATGCATGTTCACCACTCGCCACGGCGTGAGCACCGTCTCCTTGTCGGGATTGCGGAATGTGTTGAATATCGAGGCTATGCGCTCTATGCGGTCTTCCACGGTGAGATTGTCGGCAGCACGTGCCATCGAACGGATGCGCTTGCCTGCCTCGCGGAAGATGTCAGCCTCGTAGTATTTCTTGAACTTGCGAAACACTTGCTTGGTCACTCCCTTGGGCATAAACTCCTCCCATGAGTCCTTGTCAACAATGTCAGTAAAATTATCAATAGTAATCTCGTCGTCCTCATTTTTCAGTTTGGCACCATAGATGAGCAACGGCATACGGATGCTTATGCCTCGGAGAATGGATATGGCATTCTGACGCTCGTTGGTCTTCTTCTTCAGTTCTTCCAGACGGCGGCGTTCCTCTTCTGTCAGTTCCTTCTTTTTCTTCTTCTCCAAACGATCCTTTTCCTCATATTCCTCGTTGGTGAAGCCCTGATTGTTCACGTCGATGTCGGCAGTCTTTGCCATAGCCTTGGTTGTGCCGATTTTTCCTTTCAGGTCTTTGAAGTCTTGCAGTTCCACCTCCGTCAGTTTCAGCAGTTCGTCATTATACAGCGCACCGTCCTCAAATCCGTTCTGCACCACAGCCTCTATCTGCGCCCTCTTCAACTGTGCCATCATCGACTTCACGTCGTAGGGTTTCATCTGCGAACCCTCGATACTGATGATTGGGCAGAAATTCAGAAAGTCGCCAAGTATCTTGCGGTCTTCGTCGTCGGTCTTTCCTGCCTTTGCCGACACCTTTGCCACCTTTGCCAACACCCTCAATGTGCGGTCGGGCGCAAAGTCGAAGGCATAGCAATTTGTCTTCATTCTTCCATGGCATGTGAATGGTGTCTGCACGCGGAATATTGTCTGCATATAGTTGGCTGCAGATGTGGAGAATGTGCCCGACATCATGAAGACGGCAGTCCATGGTTTGACGCTCACTCCCGTCGTCAGTCGTCCACAAGTGAGGGTGATGGTATATGTCTCGTCGGGGTCGGGCCCTATGGCCTTGTTCACCAACTGCAGTGCATCGGCATTCTCCTCGTCCTCATCACCATTTCCAGCAACATTCACAACCGTGAAGTTGCCAAACACACTATGATTGCGCAGTTTCTCGCTCAGAGCCTTGGCTGCAATCACTCCTGGCAACACCCATAGCGTATGTCGGAAGATGCACTGGAATTCATCGTTTGAGTAGGGATAAAGACTGTCTTTATCCTTTCGGCACAAGAGGTTCAGCAGATTATCCACATCTCGGTCATGAACAAATGTACCATTGTCCTTGGTGCGGAAGAACTCACGGAAATTGAACGCCTTCTCATCGTCGCAATATTCCGAGCCGAGCAATGCCCCGAGGTCGTATGTGTAAATATTTATAGCTGGCAACGACTCGTATGGATTGGGGTCGCCCATGTGGGTCAAGTCCCATTCGGCTTTCGCCTTCTGCTCCATCACATAGTCCCAAGTGAATATCTCCTCTTCCTTGTAGTCGTCGAGAAGATTGAATGGAGTGCCTGACAGTCGCAGCACCTTGGTATCTTTCTTTATCAGTGTGTCGATCACTGTCTGTCCAATATCTGTGGTTGTTCCCTCGTGAGCCTCGTCGATGATAAGCATATCCCATTTTGCCTTGAAGATGTCAACATTCTTATCAAACTTTCCTCCCACCATGGCGGCACCTCTAAGGTCTTGCATCGAGGCAAAATACACATAGCTGTCGCCACGGCGCGCAAGGCGTTCGAGCGAAGCGAAGTCCTCGCCCTTTGTGCGCGAACCGTAATGATAATCGGGTTGGTCGAAGAATATCTTCTGGAAATCCTCAAACCATCCCTCGTCCACCACGGGGCGATGAGTAAGAATAAGCGTGCGTTGCGCCTCCATCTCCAGCACCACTTCGAGTGCGCACAGGGTCTTGCCAAATCTCATCTTGGCATTCCAAAGCATCTGGTTGCCACGCTTGAATCGCTTCAAGGTGCGGTCGATAGCCTCATTCTGCTCGGGACGGAATTCTATCTCCGTCTGCTCGTCGCTTATCTCCTTGCTTATTAGCGACTTGCGACCTGCTTTCACGGCGGCAATGGCATTCTTCACAGTCTGTAGGTCGGTGACAAACCACTCCGTGCC
>JAUNIK010000313.1 GCA_030523505.1 Prevotellaceae bacterium
TCACGCAACGAAGGTTCTTTTCCAACTGGTTAACAGAACTTGCACCGATGAGTACACTTGTGATACCCTTCTGTTCGAGAATCCAGCGAAGTGAATGTTCAGCGAGAGTCTGTCCCTTAGCCTCAGCTTCAGCATTCCATTTCTTTATATCGGCCAGAAGTTCTGGTGTGAGACGGCTCTTTGGCAATGTGAAATCCTTTGCCATACGCGAGTCCTCTGGGATACCATTGATATAACGGTCGGTAAGAAGTCCCTGTGCCAATGGTGAGAAAGCAATGAACCCTACCCCATTCTCTGCACAGAACTCAGTGATACCATTATCCATAGGATCAGTATCGATCATATTCAGGCGACCCTGATAGATAAGCAATGGGCAGTCGTGAGCCTTAAGATACTCATAACCCACCTTCAACTGCTCCAATGGCCAGTTGCTGATACCCACATAGAGAGCCTTGCCAGCACGAACGATATCAACCAATGCCTGCAATGTCTCTTCAAGAGGAGTGTTTGGATCAAGGCGATGAGAATAGAACAAATCAACATAGTCGAGGTTCATACGCTTCAGACTCTGGTCCAATGAAGCCATGAGATATTTGCGAGATCCCCAGTTGCCATAAGGTCCAGGCCACATATCATATCCAGCCTTTGACGAGATGAAAAGTTCATCGCGGTAAGGCTTGAAGTCATCGACCATCAATCTGCCGAATGTCTCCTCAGCCGAGCCGTAAGGAGGACCGTAGTTGTTGGCAAGATCAAAATGAGTTATTCCGTGATCGAAGGCATAATGAGTGATGGCACGTGAGCGCTCGTATGAGTCATGACCACCGAAGTTATGCCAGAAACCCAGCGATACCTTTGGCAGCAAAACACCCGAACGACCACAGCGGACATACATTGACTCGTCATCGTAACGATGATCGTCAGCAAAATAACGTCCTTTTAGATTCATAATGTTGGTTTTTATAGGTTATCGTTTTTAATAAATGAAATGAGTTTCTCCACTGCCTCACTCTCAGGAATACTCTTTTCGATACACTCCTGCTTTTTGTAAAGAGAGATTTTGTTTGGTCCGGCACCAACATATCCATAGTCAGCATCGGCCATCTCACCAGGACCGTTTACGATACAGCCCATGATACCTATTTTCAGAGTCTTGAACTTTGGGTCTTCCTTGGCAGCCTCACCTATTGCAGCCTTAATCTTTGCGATTGTTCCCTGCAAATTATAGAGAGTACGGCCACAACCCGGACAACTGATAAACTCTGTCTTGGTGAATTTTACGCGGGCAGCCTGAAGAATAGAGGCCCCCACCTGACCTCCCCGAGGGGAGACATCGGATAGTCTCGAGTCGTCGAATAGTTCACCTTTATTATATATTACCACTTCATTGGCTTTACCATCTATGAGTGGTGCACCAGCGTACATTGCTGCATAAAGTTTTATGTCCTCTTCATTATCCTCATTGAGTGATATATAAAGAACATTATTATCAATCCATCTTGATAATGTATGAGGTTCTACATTTATGCAGCCTTTATCAGGGATAGAGGTATTATCACCCCCTCCCTCGGGAGGGGCAAGGGGTGGGGCTATAAGCTTTCGAGCCACAGGAATCTCACATTCTGGTTCCTCAGAAAGACTGACACGGATAGTATCGCCGATACCTTCGGTAAGCAGAGCACCGATACCTACAGCACTCTTTATACGACCGTCTTCACCCTCGCCAGCCTCTGTGACACCGAGATGCAATGGATAGTGCATATCCTCTTTGTCCATAGCCTCGACAAGAAGGCGTACCGACTGAACCATCACAACAGTGTTTGACGACTTGATAGAGAGCACCACATTATTGAAATTCTCTTTCTTACATATACGCAGGAACTCCATGCACGACTCAACGATGCCCGCCGGAGTATCACCATAACGGTTGCGGATACGGTCAGACAATGATCCGTGGTTTACACCGATACGGATGGCAGTGTTATGCTCCTTGCAGATATTGAGGAAAGGTATGAAACGCTCTTCAATCTTCTGCAGTTCCTGTGCATATTCCTCGTCGGTATATTCCAGTTTGATGAACTTACGAGCAGGATCGACATAGTTGCCAGGATTGACACGCACCTTCTCGCAGTGCAAGGCAGCCACATCAGCCACATTGGCATTGAAATGCACATCGGCAACAAGAGGAGTCATATATCCCTGAGCCTTCAATGCATCACCGATGTTCTGCATATTCTCAGCCTCTCTCCTACCCTGCGTAGTAAGACGCACCAGTTCACCACCAGCATCGATGATACGCTTAGCCTGTTCAACGCAAGCCTCAGTGTCATTGGTGTTTGTAGTGGTCATTGACTGCACACGGATAGGGTAGCCCCCCTCCAACTCCCCCGAGGGGGAGAGAAGGTTACCTGCTCCGATAGCAAGTTTTCCTACATAAGTTATAGTTGTTGGTCTTCTTTTCATATTTTTTTTTCAAATATGGTATTTAAATTCCTCCCCCTTTGGGGGTTGGGGGCTCTTAATTGCACTTATACTCGTACTTTATCTCAGCCAAATCTTTATTAGCCTTTTCAATCTTCTGACCGAGGGTAGCCTTGTAAGCTGCAACCTTCTGTGCCACTTCCTCATCGCAGAGAGCAATCATTTCTACAGCGAGGATAGCTGCGTTCATAGCACCGTTGACACCCACTGTTGCAACAGGAATGCCAGGAGGCATCTGGATGATTGAAAGCATTGCGTCGAGACCATCGAGCATACCCTTGATTGGTACTCCGATGACTGGCAGTGTTGT
Organism: Prevotellaceae bacterium; assembly: GCA_030523505.1. Lineage (GTDB taxonomy): Bacteria > Bacteroidota > Bacteroidia > Bacteroidales > Bacteroidaceae > Prevotella. The sequence goes on from JAUNIK010000313.1 coordinate 2,792, forward strand.
TGATGCAGCGATAACGCCAGGCAGAGCAGCAGCCATACCGGCAGCAGCGATGATGACCTTGATGCCACGATCCTTTGCACCCTTGGCGAAAGCCTCAACGGCATCAGGAGTGCGGTGAGCTGAGAGAGCATTTACCTCGAAAGGTATCTGCATATCGTTCAAGAAGTTACAAGCCTTTTCCATTACGGGCATGTCGCTTGTAGAACCCATAATAATGCTTACTAATGGAGTCATAGTTGTATTTTTTTTATATGAATATTATTATTAATGCTGTTATAACAAGTCCAAGGAGATATCCCACAACCACCTGTGCCAGTGTGTGGCGACGCAGAATCAGTCGGCTCGATCCAACCAGTCCTGCTATGATGAGAGTCAGCGAGAGCCACCAGAGTAGATAGAATCCGAAGAATACGCTGAACACTATCAATGCTCCTGTCACGCCACCTATTCCAGCCGAATGGGTAGAGATGTTCCACCATACATTTATTATGGCACAGGTAATCTGTATTGCCAAGGCTGCCACAAGGATGAGATTGATGAAATGGGGTATGTGGAAGTAAGCTAACAGATAGTAGCAGGCGAAATAGCTGATGATGGAAATGATGTAAGGCACCATTCTTCGTTCACGAGGGCCCAACTTGAAGAGTCGCTTACCTTGATAAGTGTTGTAAACCCTGATAAGATATGTAGGGATGAGAATGGTGAAAAGATATGTAGTGAGGAGAATAAGCCATTTGTAGGACTCGTTGAGCTTAGAAAGATAACTGCACCAGAAAAGCAGTACCAACCCCACGAGAGGCAGGTAGAACGGATTGAAGATAATGCTCAGCACACGAGCTGCCATTATCAGGTTCTTTTCTTTTATCAGTCCTTGACTCATCTTATTGTCTTCTTATTCTTGTTGAAGGGATAAGCATCTGGTCGCGGTATTTTGCAATAGTACGACGGGCAATAGGATA
>JAUNIK010000314.1 GCA_030523505.1 Prevotellaceae bacterium
GGTAAGTTTGCTATCGGTGAGGTAATGCTCTTCCCACAGATGAAGCCAGAGAAGAAGGCTCCAAAGTCACCTGTATCAGAGTGGAAGGCTCTCGGTGTGCCAGAGGAGTGGGTGCCATTGTTCAACAAGGCTGGTTACTATCTCGTTTCTGATATCAAGGAAGTAAAGGCACAGAAGCTGCAGCAGGATGTCTGTGGCGTAAACAAGAAATACAAGCTAGGTTATGATAATCCAAAAGTTGAAGAATTTGCTGCATGGATCGAAGCAGCAACTCCAAAGACTGTTTCGGAAGAATAAGTCGGAGTGTGGTCGTATTGCCATCATCGGCGGTGGCTCGTGGGCAACAGCACTGGCAAAGGTGCTCCTCGAGCAGACCGGCGAGATTGGTTGGTATATGCGTCGTGAAGACCGTATCGAAGATATAAAGCGAACAGGTCACAACGCCGCATATCTTACCGGTGTGCATTTTGATGTGGATAAGATTTTCTTCACATCCGACCTCAATGAGATCATCCGTAAGTACGACACGCTGATATTCTGTACCCCTTCACCATATTTCAAACAGCATATGGAGAAGGTGACAGAGAATCTGCAGGATAAGTTCATCGTTACTGCGACCAAGGGCATCGTGCCAGAGGAGAACCTCGTCATATCTGACTATTTCCATTATCAGTATGGTGTACCTCGCGAGCAGATCGCTTGTCTTATCGGTCCTTCGCATGCAGAAGAGGTGGCAATGAACCGCCTCACATATCTCACCGTCGGTTGTATCGACACTGATCGTGCACAGCATCTTGCCGACACAATCCAGTCGGATTATATGCAGGTGCGTATCTCTGCCGATGTCAAGGGCATTGAATATGCTTCGGTGCTGAAGAATATCTACGCCATCGGTGCTGGTCTTTGTCATGGTCTCAATTATGGTGACAACTTCCATGCCGTTTATATGGTCAATGCAGCAAGCGAGATGGCTGATGTGCTCAACCTGCTCAATCCGTCGCAGGATCGTTCCATCACCGATTCTGTGTATCTCGGCGACCTTCTCGTTACGGGCTATTCCGATTTCTCACGCAACCGTGTGTTCGGTGCTATGCTCGGCAAGGGCTATAGCATCAAGGCTGCACAGACCGAGATGGAGATGGTGGCAGAGGGATATTATGGCGCGAAGTGCATCCACGAGATTCTTGAAGATTACAAGACTTTTGAATTCCCAATCATCAAGGCCGTGTATTCTGTCCTTTACGAGAATGCAGTCCCTGCTGAGGTTATCAAGGAACTGACAAAATTGTTCAGATAGAGCGTAGCCGACACATTTTTCGTCTTCGTTTTCGTATTCGTAAATTAGTTAATTCGTAAATTTGATATAAGTATGAAATTAGACATTACAAAGGCTTCGCAGTTTCTCGCTGCAGGAGCAGTAGAGGCTTTCGAGCCAAAAGTTAAGGCCGCTCAGGAGGCTCTTGAGAACGGCACATGTGCAGGTAACGATTTCCTTGGTTGGATGCATCTTCCATCAAGCATCACACCTGAGTTCATCGCAGAGCTTAACGCAACAGCAAAGGTTCTCCAGGAGAACTGCGATGCTGTCGTAGTAGCAGGTATCGGTGGTTCATACCTCGGTGCTCGCATGGTTATCGATGCACTTTCAAACGTATTCGGTTGGCTCAAGCCATCAAACATGCCTCGTATCCTCTTCGCAGGTAACAACATCAGCGAGGATTACCTCACTGAACTCATCGACTACCTCAAGGATGTTAAGTTCGGTGTTATCAACATCTCTAAGTCTGGTACAACCACCGAGACAGCCCTCACATTCCGTCTTTTGAAGAAGATGTGCGAGGAGCAGCGTGGTAAGGAAGAAGCAAAGAAGGTTATCGTTGCTGTGACAGACGCAAAGAAGGGCGCTGCCCGCACTTGCGCTGACAAGGAAGGCTACAAGTCGTTCATCATTCCTGACAATGTTGGTGGTCGTTTCTCAGTACTCACTCCAGTAGGTCTTCTCCCAATCGCTGTTGCTGGCTATGATATCGCTGCTCTCGTTAAGGGTGCTCAGGACATGGAGGCAGAGTGTGGTCTCGACCGTCCATTCGCAGAGAACCCTGCAGCTGTTTATGCTGCTTGCCGTAACGCTCTCTATCAGGATGGTAAGAAGATTGAAATCCTCGCTAACTATATGCCAAAGCTCCACAACCTCGGTGAGTGGTGGAAGCAGCTCTATGGCGAGTCAGAGGGTAAGGATGGTAAGGGTATCTTCCCTGCAGCTGTTGACCTCACTACCGACCTCCACTCAATGGGTCAGTGGATTCAGGACGGTGAGCGTACTATCTTCGAGACAGTCGTTTCTGTAGAGAACCCTAACTCAACACTTCTCTTCCCTAACGACGAGGAGAACCTCGATGGTTTGAACTTCCTCGCTGGTAAGCGTGTTGACGAGGTTAACAAGATGGCAGAGCTCGGTACTCGCCTTGCTCATGTTGATGGTGGTGTGCCAAACATGCTCGTTTCTATCGAGAAGCTCGATGAGTACAACATCGGTCAGCTCATCTACTTCTTCGAGAAGGCTTGTGGTATCTCAGGCTTGCTCCTCGAGGTTAACCCATTCAACCAGCCAGGTGTTGAGGCTTACAAGAAGAACATGTTCGCTCTTCTCAACAAGCCAGGTTATGAGGCAGAAAGCGCTGCCATTCAGGCACGCTTGAAATAAGCAGCCCCTTTTCCCCGCTTCGCTTCCCCTTTCCCCGCTCGGGGCAAGGGGAGTAGATAGTTTAAGGAAATTCAATATTATTAATGAATAGCAATTCTACAGACAAAGCACTTCACTCCCCTCTCCTCGTGGGAGAGGGGCTGGGGGTGAGGCGTCTTTGTCTTTTCGATATGGACGGTGTACTGTATGACTCCATGCCCAACCATGCCATTGCGTGGGTTCAGGCCATGGATTCATACGGTATTGTGTTCACTCCTTCCGACTCCTATGCCACTGAGGGCGCTCGTGGTGTGGAGACCATCCAGCGTTTTGTAAAGGATCAGCACGGTCGTGACATCACTGAGGCTGAGGCACAGACGATGTACGATGAGAAAGCTCGTATCTTCGCTACTCTTCCTGTAGCCCAGATGATGCCTGGTGCTATCGAACTGATGCGAAAAATGCGTCAGTCAGGGTTGCTTATTGGTGTTGTCACCGGTTCTGCCCAGCGTCCGCTCATCGCACGAGTGTTGGAAGACTACGGTGAGTTCGTCAGTGCAGAGCATATTGTCACTGCCTACGATGTGAAACGCGGCAAACCAGCGCCTGATCCATATCTCATGGGTATGCAGAAAATGTCGGATGCCCTTGGTCGTGCAGCATTGCCAGAGGAGACTATTGTCGTTGAGAACGCCCCATTGGGAGTTCGTGCCGGTCATGCTGCAGGAGCCTTTGTCATTGGTGCTAACACTGGTCCTTTGCCAGATTCCATGTTGAAAGACTCCGGTGCCGATGTCATCTATCCATCAATGCAAGCCCTCGCCGACGACTGGGACAACCTCTTTCCTCACGCGCGTACATAATTAGTATTAGGCATATCGCAGTATCTCGCATTATGCACATTAACGCAATAGCGCAATAAGAGCAAATAGACTATGATGAATATATATATACTTATTATTAGTATATATACTATATATCATTGCTGTCCGCTTAAAATGTTCTTTGCCTGCGGCGAACGCGAATTATCGTGAATATAACGCGAATTATCGAAAATTATTTTTCT
>JAUNIK010000315.1 GCA_030523505.1 Prevotellaceae bacterium
CAGCAGGGCAGAAACCTGAAGGACCTGTATGTCGTTACAGAAGAATAAAAAACAATATAAATTTACTAATTAATACCTCGGCACTCAAATGAGTGCGAGAACTAAAAATTATGAAGAATATTATTATTTTCGGTGCTCCTGGTTCCGGTAAGGGCACTTACAGCGATGAAATCGTTAAGAGATATGACATGGGCCACATCTCTACCGGAGATGTATTGCGTGCAGAAATCAAGGCAGGTTCTGAACTCGGAACCATCGCAAAGGGTTATATCGACAATGGTCAGCTTATCCCTGACGAACTGATGATCGACATCCTCGCTGCTACATACGACAAGTTCCCAGCTGGCAAGGGCGTTATCTTCGATGGTTTCCCTCGTACAATTGCGCAGGCAGAGGCACTGAAGAAGATGCTCGCAGAGAGAAATCACGATATGGGCGTAATGATTGAACTCGTTGTTGAGGAGGATATCCTTCTCGCTCGTCTGCTCAACCGTGCTATCGAGCAGGGTCGTGCTGATGACAACGAGGAGACTATCAAGAAGCGCTTCGCTGTATATCACAGTCAGACAGAGCCTCTCTCAGAGTGGTTCGAGAAGGAAGGCATGCGTAATGTATTCAAGTGGGCTGAGCATCCATCAAAGGAGGGCATGCTCGAGACCATCTTTGCATTCCTTGACAAACAGTAAAAACAGATTCTCCGCAGAGAACAAATAATTGATATGGAAAGTAACTTCATCGACTATGTGAAAATTCTGTGCCGCTCGGGTAAGGGTGGCAAAGGCTCCATGCACCTTCGCCATGTAAAGTACCAGCCAAACGGTGGTCCGGATGGAGGAGATGGAGGAAAGGGAGGTAGTATCTTCCTCAGAGGTAACCATAATTATTGGACTTTGCTTCACTTGAAATATCAGCGTCACATCTTCGCAGAGCATGGAGGCAATGGTGGTCGCGACAAGTGTCATGGTACCGACGGTAAGGATATCTATATTGATGTTCCACCGGGCACCGTGGCTTACGATGCCGAAACGGGTAAGTTCGTGTGCGATGTAAAAGAGGATGGTCAGGTGGTGATGCTCCTTAAGGGTGGTCGTGGTGGACTTGGAAACTTCCAGTTCCGCACATCTACCAACCAGGCTCCTCGTTATGCGCAGCCTGGAGAACCTATGCAGGAGATGACCGTCATCCTTGAGTTGAAACTCCTGGCTGACGTAGGCCTCGTGGGTTTCCCTAATGCGGGAAAGTCAACACTCCTCAGTTCGCTGTCGAATGCTCGTCCGAAGATCGCAAACTATCCGTTCACCACTATGGAACCGTCGCTCGGTATTGTGGGGTATCGCGATAACAAGTCGTTCGTTATGGCCGACATCCCGGGAATCATAGAGGGCGCTGCCGAAGGTAAAGGTCTTGGACTACGTTTCCTTCGCCATATCGAGCGTAACTCATTGCTCCTCTTTATGGTGCCGGGCGATACCGACGATATAAAACGTGAGTACGAGATTCTCCTCAACGAGTTGCGACAGTTCAATCCTGACATGCTCGACAAGCATCGCGTCCTGGCAGTGACCAAATGCGATCTCCTCGACGATGAACTCATAGAGATGCTCCGCGAGACATTGCCTGATGATCTGCCTTGTGTGTTTATCTCGAGTGTTGTTGGCAAAGGACTCGACGAACTCAAGGATGTTCTCTGGGAAGAACTCAACAAAGAGAGTAACAAGATGCAGGGTGCCATCGACGAGCAGTTGCTGGTACATCGCGATAAGGATCTCTCATGGCTTAATGCCGAGATGGCTGACGAAGGCGAGGACGAGGATATCATCTTCCTCGACGAAGATGAAATCGACGACCTCGATGACATTGAATATATAGAAGACTACGAGGATGTAGATGAGTAATACTCTCGACTATACATTCTTCGGCGATGCGGTGAAAGCTTTCACCACACGCCGCATGCTTGGCAGAGATCGCAATGGTCTCTGTCAGATGCTTTGTATAGACGATAGTCATCTTATCATTCCTCATCAGACTCATCAGGATGTGGTGCGCGTCATTGATGAGGCTCTCATCGCTCTCCCAGAACAGCAGAAGAAGGACATCCTCGAGGGTGTTGATGCTGTTGTAACCAATGTGCCGCAGACATGCATAGGGGTGAGCACTGCCGACTGTATCCCGGTTCTGCTGTATGATCCAGAGCATAGTGCCGTTGGTGCTACTCATGCAGGATGGCGAGGCACAGTGAAGCGTATCGTGCAGAAGACCATCAGTGTGATGCAGACTACCTATGGCTCTCGCCCAGAGGTATTGAAAGCGGTAATTGGACCGGGCATCTCAATCGGCAACTTTGAGGTGGGCGATGAAGTGTATGAGGCGTTCGCCGATGCTGGTTTCCAGATGGATGCAATAGCGAAAAGATATCCTACTAAACAGAATCCGCAAAAAGAAAAATGGCATCTCGACATTGTCGAGTGCAACAAGTTGCAACTTGTTGAATCAGGCCTCCCGCCTGGCAATATCCATGTTGAGGCTATATGCACCTTCGACAATACCGACCAGTTCTTCTCCGCAAGGAAAGAGCAGAAGGGTGCGGTGAAGTGTGGGCGTAACTTCAACGCGATAATGATAAAATAGAATGATTATGAAGAAAACCTATACAACACTACTGCTTGCCATCGTGATGATGACGGCGTGGGCACAAGATACAAAGTTCACTACTGCCGAACAACAACAGATAAACATCCCGACACCGGGATTGTTCGATCGTAGTGATGCTTTCCAGATCGACCTGACACAATATGGCGAGGGCGAATATTCATTCCCGTTGCCTGTGGGCAAACCGCATTGTGTGAAGAACAACTCCGGTCTGGAGATTACTACAAAGAAGGGCGATGCTGTAAAGGCGATGTTCGAGGGTGATGTGCGCTTGTCGTACAAGCATCCACAGCATGGCAATACCATCGTCATTCGACATAATAACGGTCTGGAGACTGTCTATTCCGACAATGCCCAGAACCTCGTGCATGTGGGCGACCATGTAAAGGCTGGTCAGACAATCGCCATCGTGGGTGGTATAGGGCAGGACTGCTATCTGTCGTTCTCTGTGATGGTCGATGGACGTAAGTTCAATCCAGAGTTGCTCATTGAGCATAACAGCCATAACCTCCGTCCTGTCACCATCAAGGTAAAGAAGATAGGCGGTAATGTAAAAGTGTCGATAAGTCGTCGTGGTGGTGCTAGTGGTGCAAAGGAACTGATGGCATATCCGGGTGTCAATGCACTCGCTTCTGGTCCGCTCGTAATGAAACTGGCTGATATCCCAGAGGGCCGTTGGTCTTATCCACTGCCTGGCGCAAAGGTCATCAGTCCTTATGGCAATCGTCGTAAAGGGCATACGCATACTGGCGTTGACCTTAAGACAAAGCCAAACGACGAGATCCTTGCCGCTTTCGATGGCGAGGTGATAAAGTCTGGGCGTAACGGAGCCTACGGCAACTGTGTAGAGATAAAGCATGCCAATGGATTCCGTACTCTGTATAGCCATCTGGCGAAGAACCTCGTTCAGGTTGGCGATGTAGTGAAGGCCGGTCAGCCAATCGGACTTGAAGGTCGTACTGGGCGTGCCACAACAGAGCATCTTCATTTCGAACTGTTCTGTGGAAATACGCGATATGATCCGGCTCGTATCTTCGATCATAACAAACATTCGTTGAAGAACGTCACTATCAAGGTGACCTCAAGTGGTTTCACTGT
>JAUNIK010000316.1 GCA_030523505.1 Prevotellaceae bacterium
CTCACTCGGGACTTACACCCGTTAGACAATGCTCATGCCGAGCGTACACAAAAAAGCCTCGGATGATTCCGGGGCTTTATTGTGTTATTATAGAACCTTGTGTTCCAGTTTTTCCATTGGAGGAGTCTGGTCGGCTTTGACCTTAATCTTATCGAAGCCTTCACCATAAACACCACTTACTGCCGATGTGGAAACGAAAGCCCTTGGGTCAACACGCTTCACAATACGCAAAATACTAACCTGCTCGCGCTTCTTTGCAAGGATACAAAGCACTTTCACTTCTTTGCCGGAATACCATCCGTGACCATCGAGAACGGTGATTCCACGATGCATCTTCGTACCAATCTCATGGGCTATCTCCTTATGCTGACGACTGAAAATAAGAAACTGCACCGACTCTCGGCGGGAGTTGATGACATAGTCGAGCACGAAATTGTCGAGCACCATGAACACAAGACCGAACACAATCTTGCGCCAGTCCTCGAAAATCATATATGAAGAGGTGATGATGCCAAGGTCAACGAAGATAAGCACACGACCGAGAGAGATGTCGCGATATTTGTTGACCACGGCTGCCACTATATCAGTGCCTCCCGTTGAACCATTGCGGAGGAACACTAACGCTACTCCCACTCCACAGAAGATGGCACCGAGCACCACCGACATAAAGTCCTCACCAGGACCGAGAAGCTGGTACATTGTTCCATCTGGCATAGTGACTGCCTTCTGCACGATCTCCAAGAAGAACGAGAGGGCAAAGATGGCATAGATGGTCTTCACCATGAACTTCGGTCCGAGCACTTTCAACGCTATGACGAGCAATATGAAATTGATGCCGAAATAGGTGTAGGAAATTTCAAGGCCAGTGGCATAGAACACGAGTGCGGCAACACCGGTGACTCCGCCTGACACCATCTTATAAGGCAACAGGAACAGTCCCCACGCCGAAGCATACAGAATCAGTCCGATGGTGATATAGATATAATCCAGTATCACATCGAAGTTAATATGGGTTAACTTATGCTTCATAATATCCTTCCACATTGTTATAATTGTAGTTTGTTTGAATGGAGAAAACACTCCCCAACCGTTTACTGGCTGGGGAATGATATATATAAGAGGTGTTATTTCACAACGATGTTGATGATTCGACCAGGAACAACGATTGTCTTCACCACTGTCACACCATCGAGGTATTTCTGTGCCTCTGGAGCAGTGAGGGCTGCATTGGTGATGAAATCCTTGTCGGCATCAGCAGGGAACTCCAATGTGAAGCGCACCTTTCCGTTGAACTGTACTGGCATCTTCACTGTGCTCTCAACGAGGAACTTCTCGTTGAACTCTGGCCACTGAGCATCGCAAACGGTTGTGTTGTGACCGAGAGCCTCCCAGAGCTCCTCTGCGATATGTGGAGCGAATGGAGCAATGAGCACAACGAGTGGCTCGAGTACTGCACGACTATGGCACTTCTGCTGAGCGAGTTCTGTTGTTGCAACCATGAAGGCTGAGATTGAAGTGTTGTATGAGAACTCCTCGATGTCGGCTGTCACCTTCTTGATGAGCTTGTGGAGCGACTTCAGGTTCTCGGCTGTTGGTTCGCTGTCATCAACAAGGAAGTTGTCGGCACGGTCCCAGAACAAGCCCCAATACTTCTTAAGGAAGCGGTGGCAACCATCGATACCTGCTACGTCCCAAGGCTTTGACTGCTCCACAGGACCGAGGAACATCTCATAGAGACGCAATGTATCGGCACCATACTTTTCGCAGATATCATCTGGGTTGACAACATTATACTTTGACTTCGACATCTTCTCGATAGCCTGACTAACTACATACTGGCCCTTCTCGTTGAGCACGAACTCTGCATTGCCGAAGTTCTCCTTATCCCAGTTGCGCAAGCCTTCTACATCGAGCACATTACCGCTCACGAGACTGATATCTGCGTGGATTGGGTCGGTCTCAACGCCTTCCTCGAGCATATCGTAGCTGACGAATTTGTTTGTGCCCTTAACACGATGAACGAAACTTGACCAGCCCTGAATCATACCCTGGTTGATAAGCTTCTGGAATGGCTCTTCCTTCTTTGATACTCCGTAGTCGAAGAGGAACTTGTTCCAGAAACGAGAGTAGATGAGGTGACCTGTTGCATGCTCCGAACCACCAACATAGAGGTCAACATTCTGCCAGTATTCAGCAGCTTTCTCTGAGAGGAGTCCCTCATTGTTGTGTGGATCCATATAGCGGAGGTAGTAAGCTGATGAACCAGCGAAACCTGGCATTGTGTTCAACTCGAGTGGGAAGATTGTCTTCTCATCAACGAGTGCCTTGTCAACGATGGTCTTGTTAGCCTCATCCCAAGCCCACATCTGTGCATTGCCGAGTGGTGGCTCGCCTGTCTCTGTTGGCTTGAAGTTCTCAACAGCAGGAAGTTCGATTGGAAGGCACTCCTCTGGTACCATTGTAGGGATTCCGTTCTTGTAATATACAGGGAATGGCTCGCCCCAATAACGCTGGCGTGAGAAGATTGCGTCACGCAAACGATAGTTCACCTTCACACGACCGAGGTTGTGCTTTGTAACGAAACGCTTTGTCTCTGCAATAGCCTCTTTGATTGTAAGACCATTGAGAACGAGAGCCTCACCATCATACTTCACGCTCTTGTCATCGCTCACTGGTGAATTCATCACGATACCTTCCTTGGCATCATACGACTCGTTGGTTACATCTGCACCCTCAACGAGTGGGATGATTGGCAAGTTGAAGTGCTTTGCGAAGTCATAGTCGCGTGAATCGTGAGCAGGAACAGCCATGATAGCTCCAGTACCATAACCAGCAAGCACATACTCAGCGAGGTAGATAGGACACTTGTCGCCTGTGATTGGATTGATACCGTAAGCACCTGAGAACACACCTGTAACAGTGTGGTCGATCATACGCTCACGCTCTGTGCGGCTCTTTACATACTTGATATATTCATCAACAGCCTCGTGCTGGTCGGCTGTAACAATCTGGTCAACGAGTTCCGACTCTGGAGCAAGAACGAAGAAGGTAACACCGAACATTGTATCTGCACGAGTGGTGAAGATTGTGAACTTCACGCCTTCGGTTGTTGTGATTTCAACCTCTGTACCTTCCGAACGACCAATCCAATTCTTCTGTGTCTCCTTGATAGAGTCGCTCCACTGGATAGTGTCGAGACCATCGAGCAGACGCTGTGAGTAAGCCGATACACGGAGACACCACTGGCGCATCTTCTTCTGTTCCACTGGATAACCACCACGCTCGCTCACACCATTGACAACCTCATCGTTGGCAAGTACTGTACCGAGTTTAGGACACCAGTTTACCATCATCTCGCTCAAGAAAGCGATACGATAGTTCATGAGTACATCCGACTTCTTCTTATCGTCCCATGAGTTCCACTCCTCGGCTGTGAACGAGAGTTCCTCAGAACAAGCCACATGCAAATCCTTTGCACCATTCTCCTCGAAATACTTCACGAGTCTCTCGATAGGCTTAGCCTTCTGGCAAGAGGTGCAGAAATATGAGTTGAACATCTTCTGGAATGCCCACTGTGTCCAATGGTAATAGCCAGGAGCACAGGTGCGAACTTCGCGGTCCCAGTCGAACGAGAAACCAATCTTGTCCAACTGGCGGCGATAGGTCGCAATGTTCTGGTTGGTGGTGATTTCAGGATGCTGACCTGTCTGGATAGCATACTGCTCTGCTGGAAGACCATAAGCATCA
>JAUNIK010000317.1 GCA_030523505.1 Prevotellaceae bacterium
AGCTTACAAAATGGGCCACAAAGAAACAAAAAGATTAAAAAAGATCAACTACCCATCAATATTAATAATTAATCGTGGGAATTTATAGAACCCACCATAAACCTATTTATAGTAGCCCGGGGCAAATTCATGCTTCGGGCTGATTTTTTGCGTTCGATGGACTCTATTTCAATGTTTTTTGTTACCTTTGCAGAAATTTTTCAAGCTAAAACAAAATTATTATGAGAAAATTCTACTTTTTGATGCTTGCTTGTGCTATGTTTGCAATGACAGCAAGTGCGCAGGTCATGAACTTGCAGAAGAACTCTCTTCCAGAGGGAGTAAAACATTTCCTTGAAACACCAGTAGGTAAGAAATTCAATGCCGACCAGATTATGTCGGTATGGAACAACCAGCCAGTTCAGGGTGCTCACAAGGCTGTCCAGACAGAGACTGTGTTTACAGAGACATTCGACAACCTCACTGCTGGTTCGCAGGATGCTCCTGACAATCTCGACCTCGGTGCACAGCCACAGGAGTTTGTCGATGGACTTGCCGACAATCCAGGATGGACAATGTTCCTTACCTATCAGGCTGGCGGTTGTGTATATCTCGGTTTTGACGAGGTAGGCGATGACGGTCCTGGATATCTGATGACTCCAGACATGGACCTCTTGGGTGTGTACCGTTTCCACGCAAAGGTGAAGAACGTAAACCCTGACGCACAGGGCGTTGGTCTCCAGTATTTCGTGCTTGACAACGATCCATTAAATCCTCACATGCTTGGTGCAAGTACTCTTCCGATGACCAGCGAGTGGACAGAGGTGGTACTTGAGATTGGCTACGGTGTGCCTACAACAGCAATCATGTTCTATTCATGGAAAGGCAAGATCCTTGTTGATGATGTAATGATTGAAAAGGTGACATATTCCCTTGACACTCCAGAGAACATCAACTGCGAGATGTCAGACATCAACAAACTTCATATCACATGGGATGCAGTAGAGAATGCACAGTCATATAAGGTGATGATCACCAACAATGCTACCGGTGATGCAACAGAGTTTATTGCCGATACCAACAGTCTCGATGCTGAGTTCGAGTTTGCACCAGCAGAGGGCATCCTCGTGAATGTTGTTGCTGTGAATGCTGAGGGTGAGAGTTATCCTGGTACAAAGTATTTCCCTACTCTCGGTCCTACATCGCTCGAAGCTCCAGTGGCTCTTGATGCAACAGATGTTACAGAGAACGGATTCACCGCTCACTGGCAGCCAGTATCTATGGCATACGACTATAAGCTCTTCGTGAACCACACTCACACAGTGGCACAGGAAGGTGAGGAACTCGTGTATTTTGACGATGATTTCAGCTCAATCCCATTCGATTCTGACGACTCTCGTTCAACAGTAATGACTCAGGATGGCCAGCTGGTTCTCCTCGACGACTACCTTGCTTACCCAGGATGGGGCAGCTATCTCATCAGCGTACAGACAGGTTTGATTGGTATTTCCAATGTTTACGAGAGCTTCGGTTTCCCAGGTGTCCTCATTGGTCCAAAGGCCGACTACTCTTTCGGTGGTGGAAAGGTGAATATCACTGGTACCGGCATGAGCTTCCTGGATGACTGTATCGTAACTGTTGGTTGGGCAAAGGACAATCCTAACGCATACGGCTCAAAGTTTGTGTTCGATGGCGAGACAAAGGAGATTGAGATGGCACCAGGTAATCCTCAGGCATTCTCGGTAGAACTCGAAGGTGGTACTGCCGGCAGCCGTATCATGTTCAAGATGACTGACGCAGTATCAGGCGGTGATATGGCTTGCTTTGTTGGTGAACTGAAGATTTCTACAAGTTTGTCAGTAGGCGACCATGTCTCTCGTGATCTCCCTGCAACAAAGGCAAGTTTCGATGCTGCATCTGCTGAAGTAAACTGTGCATTCAGCGATGGCGACGTCTGCAAGTACTATGTCACAGCCAACTATGGTGATGTGGTAAGTCCTGAGTCGAATGTAATCGTGGTACAGCGCCAGACAGAAGGCGTTGAGGCTATCACAGAGTGCGAAGACGCAACAGCCACATACTACACTGTTGACGGTCGTATGGTCAATGCCGCTAACACTCCTTCTGGTGTGTATGTAGTGCGCAAAGGCGGTAAGACTGTTAAGGTAATGAAGTAATTTCCGGAATCAATCTATGAAAATCCAGCGTTCTCTTGCCGTGCTTGTGGTGATGCTCCTCGTGAGCATCTCCGCACAGGCGGCAGTAGCATATATCGGTACCTGCGAAGGCAAACTCGCCACAGTGGGACAGAGCAAGACCGGCTCGGGGACAATCTCCCCAGCCGTCATCCTGCCCAAGGACAGTTATCAAAACTATGACGGAGCATCGATAACGGCTCTGCGTTTCGGTCTTGTCACCACCACCGGCATCAGCAATGTGAAAGTGTGGCTGCGCCATTCCCTCGAAGGAGAGAACATCGCAGAAGTAGATGTTGCCAGTCCTGTGCAAGGATGGAACGAGGTGGAACTTCCATCGCCAGTCGTTCTCGACGCCTCTGATGATCTCGTTCTCGGTTACAGTTTCGACCAGTCGTCATCAGTGAAGTGCATCTCCGTTGCCGGTCAGTCGCATGCCAATGGCTACTGGGTGGCAAAGAACGGAGTGTGGGACAACAGAAGTGCCCAGGTTTCGGGTTCGCTCTCTATCGAGGCTCGTGTGGAAGGAGAAATGGTGAACAACTGCAATCTCTCCATCATCAGCGCAGCCTACGATCGTCTCTGTGCCTATGGTGACGATTTCCATGCCACCATCGTTGTGCAGAACACCGCACCGTCAACCATCAACGGCTACTCTTTCATCTATGACATCAACGGTGAGGAGGCTACCTCCGTGGAGCGCCAGAAAACCCTCGTGTACCATCAGCGCGACACTTTCACCGTTGTCATTCCTACGAATACCATTGCCGAGGCGGTGAAGGTTCCGGTGAATGTTTTTATCAGTGCCATAGGCGACGAGAACCCTAATGATGATCGCACTCTGGTGTATTTGTCGTCATATACCCAGACAATGCCTCATAAAGTGCTCCTCGAGGAGTTCAGCACCGAAAAGTGCCCAAACTGTCCTCGCGCTCATTCCACCATCCGTACCTGTATGGAGGAGGGATATGACGCCCACACCATTCTTGTGACACATCATGTGGGATATGGCACCGACTGGCTCACTGTCAACGATGACAAGAATTACCTCTGGTTCTATGGTGAAGACGGCACCTTCGCCCCAGCCGGAATGTTCGACCGCAACAACCGTCCGGAGTTCCATATGAAAGGCGGAAGCGATGATTTGCGCTATCCGGTGTTCAGCATCGGTTATCCTGACACCTTCCGTCCATCACTCGAGAGTGCCATAGCGCTTCCTTCTTTCGTGAGTATCACACCGACGGTGACCTACGACAGTGCTTCACGCCTGCTCGACCTCACTGTCGATATGGAGAAACTTGAAGCCCTCGATGCTCTTACCGACAACCCACGCCTGACGGTGTTCCTCACCGAAGACAGCATCATCGCCCGCGACCAGGCTGGAGTAAGTTCATCGTCGTATCCTCATCGTCATACCTGTAGGAAAACCCTTACCGATGTATGGGGTGATGCCATCACTTTCGATGCACAGATGAGAGCCTCGGCACATTCTTCATTCGTGCTGCCAGAGGAGTGGAACGATAAGTATGTGGATGTTGTTGTTTTTGTAAACAACTACAATCCAG
>JAUNIK010000318.1 GCA_030523505.1 Prevotellaceae bacterium
GTTTCCTGCAACCGGGTGATTACGAAATTACAATCAATTATTGGCAAGATAATGATGAGAAATACAAAACCACTAAAGAGGTGACGCTTAAGCAGGGACAGAAAAACAGAATCCAATTGACACTGCCTTACGAAACAGTGCATTAAAACAGTATAGCAATGAGACAACGCATCACAATAATTTTCATCGTGCTGTCTGCCTTGATCAGCGTCAAGGCAAAGGCCGATGCGTGGGCTGTGAAGAGCAACTTGCTATACGATGTGGCTGGTGCTCCTAACCTCGGCATCGAATACGGCTGGAAGGGCCACTGGAGCCTTGCGGCCGACATGACTATGCCTTGGTATGTGGACGATCAGAACGAATGGTGCTACGAGATGCTGAACGTCGGCGTAGAGGCTCGTTACTGGCTCAAAGACTGGCAGGCTGACAATAAGCTTCATGGTCACTTCCTGGGCCTGTATGGCAATGGCGGATGCTTCGACTTCGGCCATGACCGTATGGGATGGCAGAGCAAATGGTTCACAGCCGTCGGTGTAAGCTATGGCTATAATTTCCGCCTCAGCCAGCACCTGCGCTTGGAGTGCAACATAGGCATTGGTTACTTGAATACTGACTATACACGCTATAATACTTACGATGACAACTCTGGCATCTACTTTGTAGAGGATGGCAACTACTCGTGGTTCGGCCCTACGAAGGCTGGAGTTTCATTATTGTGGGTTTTCTAAACGATGGATGACATGAACAAGACAAATCAAAAATCCAAATGGATGAAGGCATCGGCCCAGTGGCTGATGGCTGGATGCGTGCTTGCTGGCATCACATCGTGTCAGTTGCGCACGATAGGCGATCCTGACGATCAGGCTCATATCTCCATCGATATCGACTGGTCGCTGATGGATGAGGATCCTACGGGCATGACCGTGATCTTCTACCCTACCGACGGTTCAAGTCCTTACAGCTACGTCACAAACGAGGTGCATCATATCGAGCGCTCTTTGCCCGATAAGGACTACGACATCTTGATCTTCAACCAGAGTATTCCTGAGTTCACCACCATCAATTTCCGTGGTATGGACTTGCTGAAGACTGCCGAGGCATACGCACCGGAGTCAACGGATAAGAGAAGCAGGTTGGATAGGTTGTATAATATTAATGATGGAAGTAGAGGGTATAGTGACTCTGGTACGATGAAGCCAAAGACTCTTGGTTCAGCTACCACTTCTGTGTCTAAACCAACCAGAGGTTATAGTGATTCTGGTACGATGAAACCAAAACCAAGAGTTGGTTCACTCTCTGCTACTATTCACGTGAAGGGCTTAGGCAATGCAGCAGCTGTAAATGGTGCATTGACAGCATTTGCAAGCGGTACCTATTTGGGAACTGAAGCCATGAGTTCAGTCAGCCTTACTCAGGAGATGGATCAGTGGAGCATGACGAATGCAAATGCTTCGATCGGAACCATCCATACACAAGTAGGAACCTTCGGCCTCTCTCCAAATATTGACTACGACTATGAGTCGCCGACCCGCACTGAAAGTGAGATGAAGTATATAGAGTCATCTGAAGAGGATGATTTCCGCAATATTCTCTATCTCAACTTCCTCCTGAAGGACTTCACCTACGTTTCTTACCGCTTTGACGTTACTGACTACATCAAGGATTATACCACCGAAGCTGAGATTGAATTGGTACTCGACTTGGGTACAGACCTCGAAGAGTATCTGGAACTCCCAGATACGGGTCTTCCTTACTCAACCACTCCAGTATCGGTTGAATCCTGGGGTGACGAAACAGTCGATCAAGAGATTACCGTAGAATAAACAACATAGTTAGCCCTGCTATCATCAAGGTAGCAGGGCTAATTGTATTATTTCAAGTAATCTTGATTACGCTGAACTAATTCTTCAAGACCATCTTTCAGTTCGTCTGGTATCTTTTCAAAAGCCTCTATACATTGTGATGCATATTGACGAGTTTTTTCAATATTGCCTTCCTTATAATATAATTGTGAAGCAGCATCATAAAGATTCATCTTATTAAACTCAACAGTAGATTCTTCATATATCTGCAAAACAGAATTTAATATATTAAAAGCTTTTTCTAGATAAGAATGAGACTCCGTATATTTATTAAGATTATAATATAATTCTGTGAGATTGATATAAGAATCCAAAAGATATCTTACCTCTTGATTAGGATTCTTCGCATAGTTTTCTTCTCTATACTTCAACTCTTCAAGCATAAAAGGCTCCATCCTATCCCATTGTTGGGTATAATAATAGAACTTATTCAGGTAAATAATAGAATTAATCAAATATTCTGAGTTCTGAGTTTCCTCCATTTCCTGCTTCGATAGATTATAGCTTCGCAACAATAAAGACTCATTTTTTTCATCATATTTATTATCTATCTGAAAAGAGGCTAGTGCCATTTCACCCAAGAAAATAGCAAGCTTAGATCTCCATAAACTCTCATCTTGCTGATAACATGATTCCAATCGCTCTTTAAGTGTATCTGAAAAAAGAAGAGCTTCTTCTTGCTTATTTAAATATATATATAATGTATGAAGAACACATTCTGCATCATTATACAAAGATAAAAACAAATCAGGTTCTTCTTTGTATCCTTGTTTTGCCAATGCTACAGCCTGTAAATAATACTTTTCGGCTGAATCAAATAAATATTTTGAGCCATAAAGTCGACCAAGATTAAGACAAGACAAGGCTTGGGCTTTCTTGTTATCTACGGATTGGCGCATATATATATTCATATATTTCTCGCACTCATCGAACTTATTCTGATCCAAACAATGATCACCGTATGCCCACACTGCATCGAGATTGGTGGTGTCAGCATCGGCTACGCCTTTGAGGAGGGCAGATATCTTGCTGAAGTTCTCACGACCACCGGCCAGCTGGTAGGTCTGAACCTGACGATGGATGGCGGCCTGGACTTTTTCGCGAGCTTCGAGCTTCTCAGCCTCGACCTTGGCAAGGGCGGCCTGAGCACGATTGATCTCCTTAAGATCATTGACCTGGGCATTGTATTGCGACAAATAGTCGGCTGACTCGTAGAGCTGGATGGCCTCATCGATCTTACCTTCCTGCACGAGCTCAATCAAGTGCTGTTCCTGCTCAGAGAGCTCAGAGAGGTCAATACGAGTGAAGCGATCGACATAGTTTTCCAGATTGTCGAGCTGCTCGTAGTAGCTATTTTCGAGGTCTGCAAGCTGCTGCTGGTAGGCCTCCTCCTGCAGTTTATTCTCTTTGCGGAGGGCTGCCAAGCGGGCTTGATCCTGCTTATACTGACGCTCATAGCTTGCGCTGGAGATGCGCATATAATTGTCGCGCAACTGCTTGAAGCGGTCGCTGCGGCACAGCACCAGGTTGAAGGTATTCTGCGGCGAGATGGTCCATTGCTCCACGGCATCGCTGTTGAAAATCTCGTAGCCCGTAAGGTCTACACGACGAACCTGCACCTGATCACCAGCCTTCAGCGTACGGAACTGCAGAGTCATCAGGCCTTGTGCATCGCTCATGGTGCTACCAGCATTCTGCACAGAGAGACTGACGCCCTCTAGAGGCGTCTTCTGTGCTTTCTCTTTGTATTCACGCACCTGCACCTGCTGCTGGCTCTGGGCGACAAGCAGAAGGGGGAGGAAAAGGAGGAGTATGGGGAATAAAAATCGTTTCATTGTGTAAAAGGGTGGTTACTCGGCATAAAATGCCTCGGAT
>JAUNIK010000319.1 GCA_030523505.1 Prevotellaceae bacterium
GCTTTTCGGCTCCAGCAAGCTGACAGCCTGCTTCAGTCAGTGAGCCTAAGTTTCTAAAATTCTCAGAGAATTCAAAGAATTATTTCCTGCATAGAAAAAAATAATTCTCTAATTCTCAAATTCTTGAAAAATAAAAAAATACCTTGTATATAGCTACTAATAAAAAAAGGCTACTCCTTGCCCTCCCATAGTGGAGGGCGGGAAGGCTTTTCATTTTGATAATGAAGAAACTATTTATAGAAACATACGGTTGTCAGATGAATGTGGCCGACTCGGAAGTCGTTGCCTCAGTAATGAAGATGGCCGATTACGACATCTGCGAGAATGAAGACGACGCAGATGCAATATTCCTTAATACATGCTCTATCCGCGAGAATGCGGAGACAAAGATTTACAATCGTCTGGAGACACTCCATGCCATCCGCAAGCGCGATGGACGCAAGGTGATCCTTGGCGTTCTCGGTTGTATGGCCGAGCGCGTGAAAGACGACCTTCTTGAGAATCATCATGCCGACCTCGTGGCTGGTCCTGACGCCTACCTCTCACTCCCTGACTTGGTGGCACAGGCAGAAGCCGGACATAAGGCAATCAATATAGAACTCTCTACAACAGAGACTTATCGCGATGTCCTTCCACAGCGCCTCCATTCAGGCAAGGTAGGAGGATTCGTGAGCATCATGCGTGGCTGCAACAATTTCTGCCATTATTGTATCGTACCTTATACCCGTGGTCGTGAGCGTAGCCGCGATGTGGAGAGCATCCTCAAAGAGGTGAAAGACCTTGAGGCACGTGGTTTCAAGGAAGTGACACTCCTTGGACAGAATGTCAACAGTTACGGTCTGTCGCCTTCCGGCAAGCGAGTAGAAGGCGGAACCTCGTTCGCAGAACTGTTGCGAAAGGTAGCCCGTGCCGTTCCGGGAATGCGTGTGCGCTTCACCACTTCCAACCCAGAGGATATGACAGAAGATATTCTCTATGCCATTGCCGAGGAACCAAACCTCTGCAAGCATATCCATTTCCCTGCGCAAAGCGGTAGCAACAAGATTCTGAAACTGATGAATCGCAAATACACCCGTGAGCAGTATCTCAAAACCATCGAAGATATCCGCCGTATCATTCCTGGTTGCGGTCTCACCACCGACATCTTTGTGGGTTACCACGACGAAACCCTCGAAGACCATGCTGAGACACTCTCATTGGTACGCGAGGTGGTGTTCGATTCAGCCTTTATGTTCAAGTACAGCGAGCGTCCAGGCACCTATGCAGCGAAGCATCTCCCAGATAATGTTTCCGAGGAAGAGAAGATTCGCCGCTTGAATGAACTCATACAGTTGCAGACCGAGATGAGTGCCGTTTCTTACAAGAACGACGAGGGCAAGGAGTTTGAGGTACTTGTGGAAGGTTACAGCAAGCGAAGCCGCGAACAGTTGTTCGGCCGTACAGAGCAGAACAAGGTTGTTGTGTTTGATAAAGGCAATCACCATATCGGCGACTTTGTGAAGGTGAGAATCACTGGTTCGTCGAGTGCTACATTATTTGGCGAAGAGATTAAATAATTCGAAGCATTGATAATTCGAGGTATCGATTGCTCGAAAAAAACTCCACGGGAGATATGAAGGAATTCCTGAAAGTTCTCAAGAGGTTTGTGCCTCCTTACAAGAAATATCTTGTTCTGTCGGTAGTATTCAACATACTGTCGGCAGTGCTGAATATTTTCTCATTTGCAGCAATCATTCCAATCCTGCAGATCATCTTCCGCACTGATGATGCCAAGATGGCTGTGGGGTATATGGCGTTCGGCGATGCCGGTGCTGACGAAGTGCTGATGAACAACCTCAACTATTTCGTACAGCATTTGATAGCCATGTGGGGCGAGGCAACGACACTGCTTGTGATAGGCCTCTTCCTTGCCCTGATGACGGCATTCAAGACAGGAGCGTATTTCCTCTCTTCGGCAACGATAATACCAATCCGCACAGGTGTGGTACGTGATATCCGCAATCAGCTCTATGCAAAGATCAACTCCCTCTCGCTGGGATTCTTCTCGGAAGAACGTAAAGGTGATATCATTGCAAGAATGTCGGGCGATGTGCAGGAAGTGGAGTCGAGTATCATGTCGTCACTCGATATGCTTTTCAAGAACCCCGTCCTTATCATTGCATATTTTGGTTGTCTGCTCTTTATCTCATGGGAGCTAACCCTTTTCACCATAGTGTTTGTTCCGATCTTCGGATGGTTCATGGGTTGTGTAGGCAGAAAACTGAAGGCACGATCAAAAACAGCCCAGGCGCTGTGGAGTGATACAATGAGTCAGGTGGAGGAGACCTTGGGCGGTCTGCGAATCATCAAGGCATTCTGTGCTGAAGAGAAGATGAACGAGCGTTTCGGAAATATCAATTCCACCTACCGCCGCCATATCACAAGGGTGAACATCCGTCAGCAATTGGCACATCCTATGTCGGAATTCCTTGGAACAGTGATGATTGTCATCGTATTGTGGTTCGGTGGAATGCTCGTACTCAACGGCACAACCCTCTCCGGTCCGGTGTTCATATATTATATGGTGATGCTCTATTCCATCATCAATCCGTTGAAGGAATTCTCGAAGGCAGGCTACAATATACCAAAAGGTTTGGCCTCAATGGAGCGTATTGACAAGATACTCACAGCCGAAGAAGCAATAAAGGAACCATTGCAGCCAAAGCATATTGATAGTTTTGAGCATCAGATAGAGTTCCGCAATGTATCGTTCAGATACGGCGAGCAGTGGGTGCTCCGGAATATCAACCTCATAATCCCTAAAGGCAAGACCATCGCCTTGGTGGGCCAGTCAGGCTCGGGCAAGTCAACACTCGTGGATCTTATTCCTCGTTACTATGATGTGCAGGAAGGCGAGGTGCTCATTGATGGCATCAATGTGAAAGACCTCGGCATTCATGATTTGCGACAGTTGATAGGCAATGTGAACCAGGAGGCGATACTCTTCAACGACTCGTTCTTCAACAATATCACCTTTGGCGTAGATTCGGCAACCCCAGAAGAAGTGGAGCAGGCGGCACGCATAGCCAATGCCCACGAGTTTATCATTGCAACGGAGAAAGGCTACGACACATTCGTAGGCGATCGTGGAGGACGACTCTCCGGAGGTCAACGCCAGCGAGTGTCGATAGCAAGAGCGATATTGAAGAACCCACCTATCCTCATTCTCGATGAGGCAACATCGGCACTCGACACCGAAAGCGAGCGATTGGTTCAGGATGCTTTGGAACGACTGATGAAGACCCGCACCACGGTGGCCATCGCCCACAGACTCTCAACAATCAAGAATGCCGATGAGATATATGTCCTGCACGAAGGAAGCATCGTGGAGCAAGGCTCGCACGAGGAACTCCTCGCAAAGGACGGATATTACAAGAAACTACATGAAATGCAGAAATAGTTGTCCGGCGACACAAGGAATTATCCTATTTTTGCATCAGTAATCAATAATTGGAATAAATGGCAAAGTCAGATTCATCAATCCGCGAACGACAAGATACCCATATCAACGAACCCCGCCGCTTCAAGGTTATCATATATAACGACGACTTCACCACAATGGATTTTGTGGTAAGAGTGTTGCGCGAGGTGTTTTTCAAACCTACCGGCGAGGCAGAACAGTTGATGCTGGATGTCCACCAGAAAGGACAAGCCATTGTGGGCATCTATACCT
>JAUNIK010000320.1 GCA_030523505.1 Prevotellaceae bacterium
GCGATAGCAGTACCTACTACGTAAGCCCACTTTGCGTTCTCGAAACAGATCATCTGAGTCTCCTCACATGTCTGGTATGGATCAAGACCGTAAGAATCACAAATCTGGTTTGCTTCTTCAATAGAAGAAATACCATGCTTATTCAATGTAGCGAGGATCTGAGCAATACGACGATCCTGACTTTCAAATTTTACTTCGCGAATCATATTTATTTCTCCTATATTTTATTCGTGACGTGGATCAATTGACTTAACAGCACCGTCCTCTACCTTTGTACGGCCGTAAGTACCTGTAACACTCTTAAGAGCCTCGTTAGCATCAACACCCTTCTTGATAGCGTCCATGAACTTGCCCATGTGAACAAACTCATAACCGCAAGCCTGGTTGTCAGCATCAAGATACATCTTTGTGATGTAACCCTCTGTCAACTGGAGATAGCGAGTACCCTTAACCTTTGTACCATAGAGAGTACCAGTCTGTGAGATGAGACCCTTACCGAGGTCCTCGAGACCTGCACCGATTGCAAGACCGCCCTCAGAGAATGCACTCTGTGTACGACCGTAAACAATCTGGAGGAAGAGCTCACGCATAGCTGTGTTGATAGCATCACAAACGAGGTCAGTGTTCAAAGCCTCGAGGATTGTCTTGCCAGGGAGAATCTCAGATGCCATAGCAGCTGAGTGAGTCATACCTGAACAACCGATAGTCTCAACGAGAGCCTCCTCGATTACACCTTCCTTTACATTGAGAGTGAGCTTACATGCACCCTGCTGAGGAGCACACCAGCCGATACCATGAGTAAGACCAGAGATGTCTTTGATCTCCTTTGCCTGAATCCACTTTCCTTCTTCTGGAATTGGAGCTGGTCCGTGGTTAGGACCTTTGGCAACGACACACATGTCGTTTACTTCTTTTGTGTAAATCATTTTAAGCTTAAATATTTAAGAATTAAATAATATAAAGTTCTCTTAGCCAAATACTGCGTCAGTGGCAACTTGTGCCAAAACATACTTTGCTATGCAAAGATACATCAAATGAACGATAACTCCAAAAATTAAAGCAACTTTTTTTGAAAAAAGATAAGAATACCCTTTCCCCTTACATTTTAATGGCTTCAAGTTCGGCGTAGTACCGCTTGCGGATGTCAAGCACCTTGCGCAGTGTATCCTTATTATCAAGTTGCGACTTCAAATCGAGCGAGAAGTTGCATACGCCGCATGCTTCCAAACGACCGAGCACTACTCCAACACTCATCTTATCCAACGACATCGCCGGCTGATAGGTATAGTCCTTACCAGCCTTTTGTCCGATATTTTGAGACAACACATCAGCCTTAACAAGGGTGTTGAGTAAATCGCGTACAACACTAAGTGGTATATTGGTTTCGCGAGCCAGTGCTGTGGCTGAATATGGGCGGCTTCCTTCTACAAAACGTCGGCAAATTTTACTTACGAGTATCAGCGAGAGCAGGGTCTTGTACCGATTGCTCATCATCGAGGCTCCATCGGCATAGGTAAAGTCCTCGATGTGCTGATTGGTGAAGCATAGTTCTGCACCAAAGAGGCATATCGTCCACGAGAACTGCACCCAGAGCATGAAGAGTGGCAGTGCGGCAAACGAACCGTAGATGGCGTTGTAGTTGGAGATGAACATCTGTGCGTGGATATAGAACCACTGCAGCAGTGTCATTGCCAGGGCTGCGAGGAAGGCTGGGATGATGGTGCAGCCTATCTTTACCCTTGTATTAGGCATGAGGGTGTAGAGCACCACAAAGACTACCCACATAAGCAGGAACGGGATGACATCTACAAATATCTGCTGCACAGTGCCGAAGAGTTCGGATATGCCCATCTGGTCGAGCAATGTTGTGACGAACATCGAGATGCCCGACATGAGGATGATGAGTATAGGGGTGAGGAAGAATATCGCAACATAGTCGGTGAAGGTGCGCATTATGTTGCTGCGGTTTTCGGCATGCCATATTGCATTGAACGCTTGTTCTACACTTCGTGTAAGCATCACTACGGTGTAGAGCATGAACACAAGACCGATACCGAGGATTATTCCACTTTTGGTATGTTCCAGGTAACTGTTCACAAAACCGATTATCAGTTCTGCTACCTGTGGCTGTGATGAGAGAAGATGACGGAACCATTCCTCGATATAGATGGTGAATCCGAATCCGCGGGCAATGGCAAAAACGACTGCACAGATAGGTACCAATGAGAGCATCGTGCTGTATGTCAGCGCTGATGCTGCATCAATGACACCTTTTGTGGTGAAGAACTTGATGGCAAAGATCAACTTCCTCACTACAATATTCTGCAACAGTTGCCTATATCTTTCCTTCATCGATAGTTTCCAAAAAAAGCAGTACCCCTATGAGCCGGGTTCTGTGCTCTCCCGAAGGAGAGTGTCTGTCATTTATCTACTATATGAGTTGCCTCATATCTCTAGCGTTCTACCCTCCATTGCATTCCTCGAAGGAAACTCGGGCGGACTACCCTCAGTCAACGGTATACGCGAACTTGCAGCCTCCAGATGAAACAGCCGACATGTCACCATGCCGCTGGTGAGCTCTTACCTCACCTTCTCACCCTTACCTCTAATGGTACAATCCCCGAGGGGCATACTCTTCCCGAGGCGGTTGTTTTCTTCTTTCGACACCTACTGTCACCAATAGCTCGTAGATTAGCGAGTGGAGCGTCCTGTGCTGCCCGGACTTTCCTCTTGTCCCGAAGGACCAGCGACAAACCGGGATACTGCTTATATTTAGTTATTCTTTTTCTTGAGGACGAGCTTAGGGATCTTTACCTTGTCGCCTGGCTTTACCTCTGTGATGCCACCATTGAAAGCCTCAATGTAGCACTCCATACCTGCACCAAGGTAGAACTTACTGATGCTCTGGAGGGTCTGACCGTTTGCTACTGTCACAACTGTCTCCTGACCAACAATATCGTATGCTCCCGTGCGTACGCGCGCGTCCTTATTATTATATATCTCTGCTGTCTTGTTTGCAGCAGGCGAACTGGCGGTCTTTGCTTTTGCTGCCTCAGCCTTTGCCTTAGCCTCTGCATCTGCCTTAGCCTTTACCTTGGCTGCTTCTGCTCGAGCCTTTGCCTCATTTGCAGCTTCTTCCTTGGCTGCCTTTTCAGCCTCAGCCTTGGCTTTCTCATCAGCAATAGCCTTTGCCTTTGCGTTTCTTTCTGCTGCCTGATCCAAGAGAGCCTTTGTCTTTGCGGTCACTGGAATGCCCGACTCGGTTCTTACCAGACTGTCGCCATCATTGAAAGTGGGAACAACGGTATCAACCGCCTCTGACGAGTTTTCTGACTCCTGCATAGCAGAATACTGGATGTAATACATCATTCCATTGTCGCGCCCTACATTGTAGATGCAATAAGCGCCGAACCCGAGTAATGCTACGATTACCAGAGCGAGTAAAATACGAAGGTACTTCAAAATATTCTTGTTTTGCGTGAGGTCCTCACGAATTAATGATTCACAAACTGGGTTGCAGAGGGGAAGTCCCTCAAGTCCCGAAGGGGGCAGGCCCTCTCTGCCTTCGGCATCTCCCACTCTATGGGGAGAAGATGGTTCGCCAGAGGTTTCCGGAGTTTCCGGGGCTTCCGGAGATTCCGGTACAATCTCAACGAGTGGGACAGGAGTTTCCTCTTCTGGAGACACTGGCACAATCTCTACAACTGGGAT
>JAUNIK010000321.1 GCA_030523505.1 Prevotellaceae bacterium
GTCGGTGGCACCCATAGTGGTCACCAACAGCAATTCAATGAAAATAGGTGCTGTCAGTGTTCTTATATCGCGTCGCAGATTGACTCTGCTCACTGGTTTCGATGGTTCGGTGGAATCTGTTTTGTTTAATGCCATATATTGCGTTATGCTGATTCGGAGTGTAAAATTACAAAAACAATTTCTACTGGCAACACTTTCTCTGCTCATTCTTCTCATCACTGCCGAAAAACTGATTTTGCTTGGTTTTATAGTCCACTCTCTTTTCCGTATCAACAGAACGCAACTTCTTAAATAGTGTTAATTTCACAAAGAAATTTAGTACTATGTATTGCAAGGTACATAGTTTTTACCTACCTTTGCAGCAGAATCATAAATCACAAATCATACAATCATTAAATCACAACTGTTTCTATGAACGTTGACAACGCTAAATCGCAGATGCGAAAGGGAATGCTCGAGTACTGCATAATGCTCCTGCTCGACGAAACGCCTTGCTACTCGTCGGATATAATCCAGCGGTTGAAGGACGCCAACCTGCTCGTGATGGAGGGTACACTCTATCCCCTACTCTCACGATTGAAGAAAGACGGCATCCTGAACTTTGAGTTGCAAGAGAGTTCTCAGGGACCCACAGGATAGTATTATGTCCTCTCCTACGATGTCCGAGAGATGCTGAAGGCACTGGAAACCGCATGGGGTGAGTTGGAGAATACGGTGCATAAGTTGAAGACCCCACACAAGTCTCAGGCCCTTCCCTACCTTCCCCACGGTGAGGAGTAAGTTAATAGCTTATTACGATTAACAATATCAAAAAAAAAGAAAACAATGAAAAAGAATATCACAATAAACCTTTCTGGTCGTCTGTTTAATATCGACGAGGACGCTTACCAGTTACTGAAGCACTATACCGACACCCTGCGTCGTTATTACGGCAAGCATGAGGGCGACACCGAGATTGCCGACGACATTGAGGCTCGCATAGCCGAACTCTTCGAGGAGATAAAGGCTAACGGTAATGAGGCTATAACAATAGAACATGTACAGAGCGTGATAAGCCGTATCGGTGAACTCGAGGATCTTGCTCCTGAAGAAGAAACAAATGACGAACAGCAAACTGAAGAGGCTGGCGAGAGTGCTGGCACACGTTTCCGTGAGAACATTGAAAGCGGAGCTCGCAACGTTATGAACACCCTCCGCAGTGGCAAACGTTTCTATCGCGACATGCAGAACAAGATGATATGCGGTGTACTGGCAGGATGCGCACAGTACTTCGGTGGTTCGCCATTGACTTGGCGCATTGGATTTGTATTGTCGTTCCTCCTCTTACATAGTTTAGCCAAGATGTTTCATCTTGACCCAAGTGGCCTAAAAATGTTCTTCCTCTTCGGATATATAGGTCTTGCCATTCTTGCACCAAAGGCAGAGAATCCTGAGGATGTACTGCAGATGAAAGGTGAGGAAGTAACACCGCAGAACATCGGCGAAGAGGTGAAGAAGCAGAATGCACGTGGAAACAATTTGATGGGTAGTTTCCTTGGATTGGTCGTGACGATACTTCTTGGATTAGCTGCTGTCTGGCTTAGCATCCAGACAATAGTGGCACTTTGCTTCGGAGGAGTATTCTTCACTAATACTGTCAGATGGTTTGCAGAATGGTTTGACTTTGATATCTCCGTTGCTGGTGAAGTTCTAAGCGCTGTTCAGATTCCTCTTCTTCTTTGTGGGCTGTCTTTCGTCGTAATAAGCATAACCTTATTATATTGCGTGTTCCATGCATTGGCAAGTCATCTTGGTCGCACTGCAGCCATGGGATTCAAGCAACGCATAGCATGGCTCTTGCTCTTCATTGTCGGAGTGGTAACATTCGTGGTTTCATGCACACAGTTCGTTACTGTATGCGAGGACTACTCTCGTAAGTTCTATGACGAATGGCAGGAGAAAGACCGCCAGAACCACATGATTGATGGTTATTATTTCTCTGATGAGGATCGTGACTACTTCAACCATGAAGGTTGGACACTCGTCAAAGGCGACAACTGTGAGCACTTCACTTCGGCTGGCGAATACTGGAATGGCGATTGCGATGTGCGTTATCTTGATGCATTCTCTGGCGATAGGAACATCGTCTTCCAGACTGAGCGTAGCCAGGAGATTGAGGCAGGCACATATCAGTTGCAGGCCGTAGCCCGCTGTTCACGCGATGCAGAGGGTGTTTACATCTACGCCATTGTTGAGAAAGACGGCAAGGAGGAAAAGTATCTTGCCAAGGTTCCTGCCAATCACAACGAAGGTCGACAGATTTATCAGGGCGAGACAGCCCTCGATACAATGTCTCCACGTGAAATGGATAGTGCCATTGAAGCCAACGATGGCAGAGGTTTCGGTTGGGCTTGCGTAAGGATCAAGGACATAAAGGTAGCCGAAGCCGCCACCATTCGCTACGGCGTGACCACCGACGAAGCACTCACCGGCGAGAAGTGCGACGCAGAATGGCTCTCGGCTACTGACTTCACCCTCACTACTCTACCATAACGAGAGGGTTGTAAATCCTCTTAGTAAACAGGAAAAAATCACTTTGAATTTATTCTGATTGAATAAAGTTAATATTAATTATTATCCCGCCCTTTCAGTCGAGAGACTCGGGGCGGGATATTATGTTTTCAAGAGAAGTATGCAAACTTACTCGATTCTAATATCACAACAACTGATAGTTGCCGACCACTGCGAGGGCTTCGGTGATGGTTTCCACCTGGAGCTTCTTAAAGATTCGCATGCGGTGGGTCTTTACCGTGTTGACGGAGATGAATAGGTTCTTGGCAATCTCCTCATTGGTCATTCCCTGACGAGCTCTGTGCAGGATGGCCTTTTCAACAAGAGTAAGAGTGATGCCCAGATCATATTCCTGATATCTCTTTTGGGCGAAATCAAAGATAAATCGTTTGCCGGAAGGAGTGATGATAGTGCTCTCAATATTCTTCTTGTTGGAATAGTTGATGGTGAACAGACCTATCTTTGTGATTGCATCACTTCGCATCTGCAATGGTGTGAACTTTTGATTGATGAACAGCTCGTGGTTACGCAGTATGATTGGGTAATCGATGGTGTTGACATGATTAGCATATTCCTCCAATGAGAACCGCTCATCCACCTCAGGATAGTAGTTCTTTATCATTAGCAGTTTATCCAAAGTCTCTTCGGATATAAGCGACCAATAAGGGTTTGCACACTCACGGCGCTTGTCATTCAGCGTTGCCTCATCAATGTAAACCAACTGTTCCGAACGATACAGCAGTTCATGATTGTCGAAGTCAATGACAAAACAACTCTGGTTGTTTATGCGGGCAATGGCATCAACGGTCTGGATAACGGAAGCAAGGTCAAAATTAATCCCATTATCCTTTACGGAAGCATGGTTGAAGAATAAAGCGTTTACATCTTGCATAATCGATAGTCTTTTTGATTCACGCTGCAAATTTAATGATTTTCTTTTTGATATCTGCGTAAATGGTATTATAAAATGCAGAACGCAACAACAATAATACTATAGTATGACACTTTTACCTCTTTTACTGTCATCCTAAAGCATGATATGCCCCCCAGTAGTATCATTCATACTTTAGGGTGATACCACAAATTTGGTATTACAGGAAAGATACACTAATTTTGCAGCGTGAACAGCAAACGGATGTCACAAAACAACGTTCTTTG
>JAUNIK010000322.1 GCA_030523505.1 Prevotellaceae bacterium
TACAGGTTATCAATGATATTCGGTTAAACACAGGGTTTTACTAGTGAGCCTAAATCATGCATAAATAATTTTAGAACGAGATTTAAAAAGGCGCTTCGCTTGAATCTTACCTTAAATCTGGCATAAATCTTACCTTAAATCCCCCTTGCCTGCCGAGACATTTCACTCCCCGTCCTGAAAGGAAGGGGGTGGGGGAAGGTCCTAGGAGGGGCTTGGGCTTGGCTTATTCCGGACTTTCTATTTCCGGCTCGATTGTTTCCTTCGGCAGTGACATTTTCTTCTTCGGATCTTCCTTGGCACCATATTTCAGCAACTGGTTTGCCGAGGTTATGATGCTCATTCCTGTCGGTGCTGTGACAATCTTCAATGCCGCGAAACTGTCTTTTGCCGCATCCAACTGCTTCTCTACTTCAAGGAATCGCTGATAGAAGAGTTGCACACGACCAACGATGTCATTGGCACATTTCATGATATTCGCCTGATTCTCCATCTGGTCCATCTGCTTCCACGAAATCTCCATGATACGGAGCAGAGCGTAGAGGTTCTGTCCACCGGTGATGAGCACTCCCTGCTCATAGGCTTCATGCCAGAGTCGGGTATCAGCCGAGAGGGCAAGCTGGAGGGCACTCTCCGAGAACATGAACATCACAACGAAGTCGAGTTTCACACCCTTCTGGTTGTACTGCTTCCAGTAACTCTTCTGTGTGAGCAGTTTCACCTGGTTGCGCACACTTGCCACATGCTCCTTCAAAGCCTGCTGCTTCTCCTCCTCGTTCTGAGCATTTGCATAGCGTTCAAAGGCAGTCATCGACACCTTGGAATCGATTATGATATCGCGGTTGTCAGGGAAATGGAGTATCACATCAGGCTGCATTCGCTTGTCGGAATCCTCACCAAGGATGGCATTTCCTGCAGCATCGCGGAGAGTCACCTGCTCTTCGAAGTGCTTTCCCGGTTCAAAGCCCATGTCCTGAAGCATCTTACTCAGGCAGAGTTCACCGAAATTGCCCTGATATTTGTTGTCGCGAGTGAGAGCATTGGCAAGATTATCGGCACGCTCACCAATCTCCTTTGTATGAGCAATAGTCTCGCGGATGGCAGTGTCGAGAGCAGTCATTGTCTTTGCACGCTCAGCACGGTTCTTCTCCACCTCTTCCTGCATCTGCTTCAGTCCTGTCTGCAGTGGGTTGAGAATCTGCGACAGCTGTTCCTTGTTCACCTCCGACAGTTCCATGGAACGTTTTCTCAGCACCTCCTCCGATGATGTCTTCAACTGTTCGCTGATGAATTTCAGTCCATCATTCATTCGTTCTTTCTGAGCATCAATCTGCTCTTTATAGTCATGCTTAGCCTGAAGCAACTGCTTTTCGCTGTTCTCCTTCAGGTCGGCAATCTGCAACTCATGGTTGCTTCTCATATCAGCAATCTGCGACTCATAACTGTCTTTCATCGTAGCAATCTGAGTCTCATAGTTCTGCTTATGATCAGCCACGAGAGCCTCGAAGGCATTCTTCTGGTCGGCAATCTGCTGAGCGAGCAATTCCGCCCGAGCCTCCACCCTACTCTTCTGTCCATTGACAAGGAGATAGCCAATGACAAAACCAACAACAAGTGCAATGATAGTTAACGCGATGTACATATTTGGAATATTTTCTGCAAAGGTAAGAAAAATCTTTGATTTTTAATTGATAATTGATAATGGATAATTGATAATTTTTCCGGAAATCACTTTTTACTCCCCTCTCCTTGTGGGAGAGGGGCTGGGGGTGAGGCTTTTCCCCTTTGGGGGCTGGGGGTGAGGCTTTATGCTGCCAACAACTGACGGAACTCATCCATTGCCTTTGGGCACTGGCGAATCTTCTTGATGGAACGAGTGCAACGCTTTCTCAGAGCTTCTGCCGAGATGCCCAACTCACAAGAGAGGCTTGTGACAGAAGGACCATTGTCGCCAAGCAGACCATAGACAGCCTGCACAATGCGGTAGTCATCCTCCTTCAACACCTCACGAAGTGTTGAGTCGATGACAGCACGGTCATACTGTGACTCGAGGTAGTCGCTTGTGGAGTTCTCCACAAACAGCACATCAGCAAGAGTCATATCCTCAGCCGAACTGCTGACAGGTGCGTCGATGCTGTCAACAGAACTCATACTTTCGAGGATATGAGCTGCCTTAGAGTACGAGATTTCAGAGTGCTCTGCAAACTCGTCGATGGATGGCATGCGCTGCTCAGTAGCCAAGAGGTGGTCAACCATACGGTTGTACTCGGTGACAAGTGAGTGCACATCATGAGGAAGACGGATGTGACGGCCATTCTTCTCGAAGTCGGCAAGGATCTCACACTGCATATAGCTCACTGCATACGAGATGAAGTTGATGCCACGGGTAGCATCAAACTTGTCGCATGCTCTGCACAAGCCAATGTTGGCATCGTTGATGAGGTCCAAGAGAGGAATGCCACCATTCTCATACTTCTTTGCCACAGACACAGCAAAGCGGAGGTTGCACTCAATGAGCTTACGGCGAGCATCTTCACCCTGCTTGCCACCATTACTCATGATGCGTGCAAGGTTGTTCTGCTGACTTGCAGTGAGAACTGCATACTTCTTGATGTCGCTGAGATAACAGCTAAGTGTGTTGTCACGATTAGTGATTGCGTTGGTGATTACGA
Organism: Prevotellaceae bacterium; assembly: GCA_030523505.1. GTDB lineage: Bacteria > Bacteroidota > Bacteroidia > Bacteroidales > Bacteroidaceae > Prevotella. The sequence goes on from JAUNIK010000322.1 coordinate 2,670, forward strand.
TCTGATTCATCGGTTAAAATTGGGTTTTAAAATAAGATTGTTTTGAGCGAAAGCATCCGGTTCCAGTCTTTGGGCACCCCCTTGGAAAAAGGGGAATTCATCCTAGCCCTTGACTGAAAGAGTCGAGAGAAATGGCGTGTGTTCACATAAGTCCCAGGGCAAGCCCCGAGAGCTAATCCTTATAGCATAACTGCGCGAGTCATGATTGTTGATTTAGCATCTTTCATGTTGTGTGTCGCGTAATGTTTAAGTTGTGAATTACTGTTTATTGATAACTTCTTTATTTAAATATGTGTGCTTCCTCAGTAGTGTGTTTCATACCGCTGATTGTGCATTTTACGATTAGCAACTTTCGTGCCAAATAGATTAAAAAAGGTGAGTGACACAGTGCGACACCCGACTGTTTTTGCCGCGATGTCACACTGCCTTCACTTGTATTTATCGGACCAGTCGCACCATTTTTCAGTACCGGAAAATTTCTCAGAACTTTTTTCCCTACTGACAGATTGACTGCGTCCTACTGACATTTGTCACACTGACATGTCAGTTACTCGCTGACAATTGTCATACCCTCTGCCACAGCCTGCATGTTGAGTGGTACAAGGTGATGATAGCGACTTGGGAGAGTCTTGTAGAGGGCTTTCTCCAGTCCTTCGGTTGTTACGATAGGACAAACCTTCAACATTGCTCCAAGCACAATCATGTTGAACACCTTGGCGTTCTTCATCTCTGCCGCCTTCTCCATTGCCGAGATCTTGTAGCAGGTGATGTCAGTACGTGTAGGTGGGTTGATGATACCATTCTCCTCATAGAAGAGGATACCGCCCGGCTTGACTCTTGGCTGGAACTTATCAAGCGATGGCTGGTTGAGCACGATAGCAATATCATACTTGCTCAACACTGGTGAAGCAATACGGTCGTCGCTGATGACAACAGTCACATTGGCTGTACCACCACGCTGTTCTGGTCCGTATGCAGGCATCCATGTCACCTCCTTGCCTTCCATCAGTCCACTGTAAGCCA
>JAUNIK010000323.1 GCA_030523505.1 Prevotellaceae bacterium
ATAACCATCGCAATAGTGCAATCTCTCGTTTTGTAATGTTTTTTCGCATTATTGCGAAAATACTCCATTTTCAGTTAGCCGCAAACACCCCATTCCTGCGTTCAAAATGCAAGAGAAAACCCACGGCGAGGTTACAGTTTTCGCCACAAAGCAATAATTCAGCCACTTAGCCTCATTTGGGCGTTTTCATGATGTCCGCCCGCCGTGCGGAGTGTGTCATTCCATCATTCCAATGTTGTGAAAACGGTGCTTACAGTCTGTCATTCCAGCGTTTTTGTATATGTAAATATATTTCACACTTTCAACTATCCTTATTGCAACCGATTATTGCAATTATTGCACTATGTGTCTGTGGTGATTTTGCAACTGGAATTTTACATCAAGTAATTGTAATTCAACATATTTATTCATTATTATGCATATTATACATTATTCACCTAATAGCATATCATATTTATACAGTTTGTCAGTTCTTCGGAGGCGGAAATATTGCAGAAACACTAAATGCAATAATTGCAATAATTCTGCATCTCGACCTCCGTACCTGAATCGGGTACGCAGCCTTCGCCCTACAGTATTTACTCCCAGCCTTACACCTTATTCTATATACGCGCGCGCGAGGGACTTCGCTACTAACGCCCCCCCCTTCAGTCCCTGATCAGGTGACAAAAAGCATCAAAAAACGAGTGAAGGAAAAAAATGAGGGCATTTTGAAAAACACCCCTATTTTATCGCGGGAAAGTTTGCGGGATTGCAATTTTCTTCGTACCTTTGCAACCGGAAATGATACAATGAGAACTCACACACCGGCACACCAAGCCATAGTGAAAATCGCACAATCCAATGTACATTTCATAGCAATAACCGTGGGTGATTTAACATGCCCCACTAAGTGATAGTTCACGGGATTCATGTATCCCATAGTAATTAACCAGCAAGGACCAAAGGCCACGGTCCTTCCCTAAAAACCATCTGCCAAGGACAGAAGGAACACACAGGTTCGAGAGTGAAGGTTGTCGAACCGCGAGAGAAGAAAAAATGATCGGGAGTCACCCATGCCGACACCTTCTAAGCGTGGAACTCCAAAAATATTAACATTGAAACAGAATAAAATAATCCATGAAAATTAAGTTTGATTTTACACGGAGGGTCGTGTCCAAACGCGCCCCCGAGCCCTGCAGGAGAGAGGACTTCTACAGGCTACTGAATGAACCTCGCACCGAAGAGGTGTGTCAGTTCATCAGAAAAATGAAGGAGGGAAGCGTCCTTCCTTACAACGAGATTAAAAACCACTTTGTTGAACCAAAAGAAGTTACTGACAGGGAGCAGTGGTGGAACGCCGAGACAACTTCCGAGCACGATCGTATCTGTGCCATGAAGCGTGCCCTCCCGGCTTTCGCCTTCCTTGCAACCTTCGACGGTAAGACTCGCAATGCTGAGAACGCCCATTCGTCAGGACTCGCATTCTTCGACCTCGACCATATCAACGCTCCGGCTGAGGTGTGGAAGCAGGTTAGTCAGAAGGCCATCGATGCCGGATGCTGTCTGGCACACGTGACGCCTTCGACCGAAGGACTGCGAATGGTGTTTGAGCGACCACAGGGGCTCTCCGTGCCTGATGCCATCGCCTGGTTCTCCCAGCAGATAGACATGCCAAAGTACGACACCGGGGTCACCGACCTCTCACGTCTCTCTTTCGCAGTGCCACAGAGTTATCTCCTCTACATCAACGAGCAGGCGCTCTTCGAACCAAAGGATTTCGAGGAACCACAGTTCGAGGAGGCAGAGGCTGAAGAACTCCCAACAACCACTGCGATGGCCACCAAGGAGCAGATTGATGGCTACCCTACCCACTACAATGGGTTCAGTTATGCCGACATCATTCGCGAACTGCTTGAAGACCAGGGTTATACCCTCGTAGGAGGCAAACCAGTAATGGGCGACCGCCACAACGCCCTGAAGTTCGTAGCACCGAAACTGCGTCACATCTGCGACTTCGATGCGCGCTTCATGCAGGCCGTGCTTCCCGACTGGGGACTGCCAAAAGATGAGGTACGCTCGCTCTGCCAGAGTGCGGTGAAGTTTGACAAGGGTCACAGCACCTTCCCACGCTGTCTGTCGAATGTCCTCACACGACTCGAGACACAGAAACAGCGTCAGGAATCGCTCGACATCTTCGACGACGAGGAAGACGATATGCTTCCGATGCCGGCAAAAATGCCAAAGTCGGTACAGCGCATCATCAAAGTGTTCCCAACAGCATTCCGCCCGGCAGCACTCATCAGCATTCTTCCGTCGCTTGCCACCCTCGCCACCCGCGCACGCGCCATCTATTATGATGATATGGTACAGCCGCTCACCGCGTTCGCATGTATCGTGTCGCCACAGGCAGGTGGAAAGACCTTCATAAAGCGACTCAACGACCTGCTGCTCGCCCCAATCCAGATGTACGACGAACTGGAAGAGGCAAAGCTCCGCAAGTACGAAGAGGAACTGGCGAAGGCCAAGAACACCAAGAAGCAGCCTGAGGATCCACATCCTTGTCTGCGCCTCATCCCGGAGAAGACCTCGAACACCTCACTGTCCTTCCTGCTCGACAACGCCAAAGGTCAGCACCTGATGCTCATCACACCAGAGATTGACTCACTGGCAAAGAACAACAAGGCAGTGTGGTCGGACATGGACGACATTCTCCGCAAGGCATACGATGGTGACAAGATAGGCCAGTACTACATGTCGAAGGAGAGCCACAAAAGTCGCGCACAGGCACATATCAATGTGACCATGACCGGCACTCACTACGCCATGCGCCGCTATTTCGCCAACATCGAAGGCGGACTCGTCAGTCGAGTAAGTTTTGCCCAACTGCCCGACACCTACGCCAAGAATGTGCAGAAGATAGCGAAGTACACCGACCGCGACCTCGAGGCTATCAACGCTACCATCGAACTTCTCATGCGAGAAGGCGAAAGCGAAGAATACGCCAAGGAGTGCGGAGCCGAGTTCAAGCCAACGCTGAAGACCATCCTCAACGAAAACGGACGCCCAGAGCGAGTGACCGACGAGGACAAGGTTCCAAACGTTGTCTACAACCTCCCACGACTCAAGAAGGCAATGAGCGAATGGCAGGACGACCGTGTCGCAGAATGCCAGAAAGAGTACAACCTGGCTCTCGACACCTTCCGCCGCCGCGCCGCAGTAATCGCTTTCCGCGCAGGAGTGCTCTTCTACATCATGGAAGGCCACAAGATGACCAACGAGATCATTGCCCTGGCAAAGTGGATAGCCGACTATGTGCTCGACCAGCAGATGCGACTCTTCGGTGGCGACCTCAACCTCGCCTTCGAGCGCAACGAGAAGCAGGCACAGGTGTCCGACGCTCACATCGGCCGTAGCAAGAAGCGCATCTTCGACCTTCTGCCAGAGCGTTTCACCTTCGATGAACTCATCAAGGTATGCCAGCAGCGAGGCGAGAGTTCAAAGGCAACAACCCTCCGCTCTCATATCTCACGCTGGAAGAAGTTCGGACTCGTGTCAAGCGATGGCACCAATGTATGGGTAAAGACCTCTGCAGCCACCGCCAAGACCGCCGAAAGTGCAACAGTAGTGGCATAAAATGAAAAGCCCCCTGGACTACCGTGGCAGTAGTTCGGGGGGTATTTCGTTTTGCCCT
>JAUNIK010000324.1:0-725 GCA_030523505.1 Prevotellaceae bacterium
ATTTTTCTGTACCTTGGTATATAAAAAGAAGTTAAATATATTCTTTTTATAGTTTATTTACACTAATTATATGTTATCTTTGCAATCAGAATCAATTAATTTTCAACTAAAAAACTATCATTATGGAAGAAAACCTTGTAAATGAGGCACCGGTTGGTGCAAAGTCGCGACTTGACGAACTGAAAGTAACCGAACAGATGCGCGACAATCTGCTTCGTTCAATGAACTGGATGATGTTCTTTGCTGTAATCGGTTGTGCCGGAATGGTATTACTTTTGATTTTGGCATTGGTTATGCTTGCTGCTGGCGCATTTGTGGACATGGCAGATGGCGGAATAATGCTGGGAGTTGGATTGTTTTATATCGTCATGGTCGCTGTGTATGTTTATCCTTTGAAGAAAAGTTTCGCTTTGATTAAGAACACCCGTGAGGCAATGAACGGTATTCAGGACAAGTTCGAACAGACAACCGACGATCTGTTCTCAATTATGAAATATTGCGGAATCATGACAATCATCATGTTAGTTCTTTACATTCCGTTTATGATTTTCGTCCTGCTCATGGGCAGTGCATTATCATAAGTTTATTCTATTATTTATATATAATGTGCAGAGAATGTCCCCGGATGTTCTCTGTTTTATTTATATCACCACTATTCTACGATAATCGGTATTATGATAAATAGTGTTTATGGAATAATATTCTACTCCTCTATATCAAGATAA
>JAUNIK010000324.1:737-3669 GCA_030523505.1 Prevotellaceae bacterium
CTCAAAAGACCTTAGCGAACATTTTTTATTATCAAGAATTAGAGAATTGGAGAATTTTTCTATAAAGAAGGATTATTTGCATTTGGATGGTAATTCTTAAATTCTTGAGCGCTCGGCTCTGCCGCTTTCATAGCGCAGCGGAGAAAGAATTCATAGAATTATGAAGAACACCAAAAATATAATTCTCTAATTCTCTAATTCTTGATCAAAAAACAAAAGAGCACCCTTGACTGGATGCTCTTGATTCATTTATTTGAACTGGATAATTTTCCTTGCTGTGAATTTCTTCGTCTTGTCTTTCACTGTCACTGTGACCATTCCTGGATTGCCGTTCGATTGTACAGTCGCCACGAGCATGCCCTTGAACAGTTTCATCTTTGGCTGTGTGAAAACCTCAACGCTGGTGGCATCGCCATTACAAACACACTTGAACTGACCGGCTCCCTTGACCGAAATCTCAATATCATCGTCAGCATCAGGAATCATCGTTCCAACTGCGTCAGCAAGCGAGATTGTGATATAAGCCAAATCGCCGTCTTTGGCGATTTCCACCACTTCCGGTGCCTCGAGATTCAGGCTCTTCGCCTTGCCAGCAGTCTTCACTGTCTGCTCACCAGCAACATTGCCGTATTTATCATAACATACGACTTTAATCTCTCCTGGCTCATAAACAACATTATTCCAACGCAAGCGATAACGATCCAGCAGACTTGTTTCCTTGGCATAGCGAATACCATCTTCCTCGCTCATCGTCTCGTTCCAGTTTGTGCGACCACTGGTGGTGATATCGTGCTGCTCCATCTGCTTCTTTATTCTGCCCTGGCTCTTTCCGTTAACAAACAGTTCTGCCTCAGGATAATCGGTATAGCAGTAAACAGGGGTCACCTCCCCTACTCTCTCAGGGAATGTCCAGTGAGGCAACAGGTGGATGGTATGGCTCTCAGTGTTCCACTGCGAACGATACAGATAATAGCGGTCTTTTGGCAGTCCGGCAAGGTCGCAGATACCGAAATAAGAACTTCTCGAAGGCCAGTATTCATCGTAAGGCGTTGGTTCACCGAGGTAATCGAAACCAGTCCAAACGAACTGTCCTATGGTCCAGTCGCGATCATCGGCCATAAGGAAGTCATCATCAGGAGTGCAACTCCATGCACAGTATTCTGTGTCGTAACCTGTACACTGACCGTCAGGATGGTTCACATTAGGACGCAACTGTACAGGGAACTTATATACTCCACGCGATGAAACCGTTGAAGCCGTCTCGCTGCCGAGGATGAATTGCTGTGGAAGACTCTTTATACCATCGTCATAGCGGTGCACACGATAGTTATATCCAGGAATGTCCATCACCTGTGCAAAACCATTGGCAATGGCTCCATCAGCATTGTCCATGCCCTGAGTGACAGGATGAACACGATAGCCGTTTGGATCGGCATCAAGCTGATGACAGAGACTCTGCAGACGAATGGCTGTACGTGTGCCCCAACCATCATCAGTCCACTGCTCAGGAATCTCATTACCGATAGACCACATCACGAGTGAGGCATGATTTCTGTGGTTGAGCACAAGGTTGGTGATGTCCTTCTCAGCCCACTGCTCAAAATGCTTGGCATATCCGTTCTTGCACTTAGGATAACGCCACATGTCGAACGATTCAGCCATTACCATCAATCCAAGTGAGTCATACACCTCCATCTGCATTGTCGATGGCATATTATGTGAAGTACGGATGGCATCGCATCCCATGTCCTTCAGTATCTTTGCCTGACGGATGAGGGCAGCCTTGTTGACTGCAGCACCGAGAGGACCAAGATCATGATGCAGACACACTCCCTTGAACTTGCGCTTCTCGCCGTTCAGGGCAAAACCATTGCTGTTGATCTCGACCTTCTTCATGCCCACCTTGAAATCGCGACAGTCAACCATCTCGTTCTTTCTGTCCATCACGCACACACGTGCGATATATAAATAAGGTGACTCAGGCGACCAGAGGTTGATGTCTTTCATAGGAATATCGAACGAAACGGCACCACCGGCTGACAGCGACATATTGTCTGTACTGGTGACGAGATTCTTCTTTGCATCGTATATCTCAACCTTCGCAGCACTGGCGTCAAAGCCCACGATGGCAGTCTTCACATGCAACGAACCGCTCTTTGCCTTGCGGGCATTCTCTATCTGGCCTATCATCGGAACAATCTGTGTGTTCCAATCATCCACATAAGCATGATTGCTCATGAACAGATGCACCGGACGGTAGATACCGCCACCAGGATACCAACGTGAACTCTCCTCAAGGTTGTTAAGACTCACCTCGATGATATTGTCGCCTTCCTTCAAAGCATCAAGCACATCCAATCGGAATGCATTGTAGCCATAAGGCCAGCCCCCCACAAACGTGCCGTTCACCCATACATGAGCATCGGACATTGCTCCATCAAACTGTAGTTCGGCATGAGCGGGCATCTCATTGATGTTGACATGAGTGCGATAGAATCCACGACCAATCCAAGGCAGAGCACCACTGCGACCGGTCTTTTCGGTAGCCTCGGTTTCGCCATTCTGAACGATAGCCACTGTCTGCATGTCCCATTTCTTGTCGAACGGACCACTGATTGCCCAGTCGTGAGGAACACTGACACTCTCCCACTTCACACTGTCGCGTGAGAACTCCCAAGAAGAGAGATTGAGATTGACCGATGTCTGTGCAAACGACATGCAGCTCCACAAAAGCACAAAAGCACAAAATACTGATTTTCTCATTATTTACCTGTTTTTTTATTGTTTATGCAAAGGTACACAATTTTGCGCACAATCTATTATATCGCACCAATTAACAATAGTTGTTTTATTGATTTTTGTCAATTGGAACAGGATAATAAAATTGTGCACGAACACAAAAAAAAATGTGCAAAAAAACACAGTTTAGGCG
>JAUNIK010000325.1 GCA_030523505.1 Prevotellaceae bacterium
TTCCAACCACCACGCACGGAAGTGTAGCCACGAATCTCGTGGTCGTTGATTATCTCCACCTCACTGCCAACAAACTGCTGAGTCTCGCGTTTGTTAGGTATGATGGTATCCTCGCCGAGGAAGTGGGCGGCATCAACAAGGAGCCCCCCTCTTTCCCCCGAGGGGGAAGTTATTCTGTAGAAAGCACAGCGGTCGGAGGTGGTTATCTCTGTCTGGATGCCGTTCTCGTAAACGGTTTTGTAATAGCCAAGGGAGATTTCTTCGCTCTGGCGAATCTGTGGATGTGAAACACCTTCGAGTTTACCGAGGAACGGTTGGATGAGGATATTGCCGTATTTCTGTCCACCGCCAGTACCGCTCACATGGGTTTGTGAAAAACCAGTGACAGCAACAGGCATTGGTGCCCAACCAGAGTTTGGCATGTTCACACAGTCAGGACCAGGTTTACACATTCCAAAAGGCATTGATGGTCCAGGGAATGTGCGACCTAAGCCTTCGCTGCCGATGCGAGGGTCAACGTAAGCCCCAACAGCCCCCCAGCCCCCAAAGGGGGAAGCCTCACCCCCAGCCCCTCTCCCACAAGGAGAGGGGAGACCCTCCGGAGGAGTCAGGGCGATAGCAACGGATGGTATGCAAACAAATACTATATTCAGCAATGCAGTCAGTAATAGGTTTCTTTTCATGTTATTTCAGAGCTTTAACGGGTTCGGGTGATGTGAAGTCAATATCGAAGTTAATGCATGGCTCCTCATTCAGGAAACAGTCGAACATTCCTTCCAAGGATTCAATCTGCTCAATATACTCTTTATCATCGGTTGAGGCTTTCTCCTTTTCGAAGAACTCGCGGTATCTTGCAATTCTTTCCTTTGTGATATAGCTGTCGCCATCGCTATCGCTATCGCTGTTTGCTAGCTGTCCTGCATAGCGAAGACGATACAGGTCGAGCATTATTTCAAAACCGATACCGCTGCTCATCTTCTCGCGGAGCTTTGCTGGGATGTCGCGAGGGATGAAACGCACACGGGTGAGGTCGCGGAACTGCCAGTCGCAGAACTCCTTATATGTCTTCGACTGCAGTGCCTCGATGCTCCATATCGGTTGTTTGCCATGAGCCACATCGTAGTCGTATTCCTTCTGGTAGAGAGGGAAAAGTGAGTCGAAGCCCGGAACATCGTCGAGGGTTATGGTCTCAACGGAGAACCGTTGAGCACTTTTTATGGTGAGGAGCTTGTAGGCAGGCACATAGAGAGCCGGCGATGGACATTGGATATTGACAAGCGTATGTTCGCCGTCGGCCTTCACGCCAGTGTCGTTCACATGCATGTGACCACCGAAATGCAACTGAACGCCGGCATCCATGAGAGCCTTTGTCACGTCGGCATTAGGTGAACGGTGAAGGTCGAACTTCGTCGGTCCCCACGAACGGGCAATATATTCCGATGCACCGTCATTGAAGTCAACGAGAGGGTAGTGGCAGAAGGTGATGAGTGTCTTGCCACGCTTCTTTGCCTCGGTAGTGATTACCTTCACCCAGTCCACGAGGTGTTTACGACCAGCAAGGAGGTTGTTGTAGCCCAGTTCCGAACCATTATACTCCATCTTGCCATCCTTCATGCCCTTTGGGAAATACACACTGCCGTCGAGGGCAAGCAGCCAGATACCATCAACAGGTTCAACGACATAGCTTGCATCAAGAGCCTTCAGTGTGTCGTTGATGAGATACTGGCGGTTCTTCATCGAAGCCTCCTTCGATGCTTTCTTGAAAGAGTAGTTGTCGAAGGTGTAACTGCTGTATGGGGTAGCCCAGTAGCGATATTTCTTCTGTGGATAGAAACCGAAATCACGATAGCAGAGAGTCTGCTCTTCGATGGTGGCACCGCGGAAAGGAAGCCCCCCAGCCCCCAAAGGGGGAGAGACCAGCGTAGAAGCGCTGGGAGCGGTGGCTGATAACGATGATGGGATGCTGGTTATTGTTCTACGGCTGCCGTCAGGGGCAAGGAAGTCGCTGCCTGTGTTGTCGCTGCCGAAAGGGCGTGATGGGTCGTGGTTGCCGAAACATACAAAGAACGACATGCCGTATTTCTTGCCGTACCTATTTAATATATCGCGCACGCACTCCTGGTTTACTATCTGTCCGTTGTCGGTAAGGTCGCCCGGCATCACCACCAGTTTCACGCCTCTCTTGCCGCAGTCGTCGAGGGCTGCGCAGAGAGCAAAATAGTTTTCATTGAAAAGGCGGGTAGATTGCACTTGTACCTCTTGTGATCGCACAAGTTCAGGATGACCAACGACATCTTGAACATGGGCGTCGGAGATGAAGGCGATAGGAAGCCCCCCACCCCCCAATGGGGGAGGAACCAAAGCGGACGCTTTGGGAACGGTGGCAGAAGCTTTTGGAACGATGACGATAACGAAAGCGATGACGGAAATGAAGGATAAAAGGATTTTCCTCATAGTTTAGCTAAATGTTTTAAAATACCACGGGCACGTGATGGCCCGTGGTATTTGAGTTAATATTTAATGAATTAATAGCCTGGGTTCTGCTCCCAACCTGGGTTGAGGTCGAGCACCTTCTGCTGTACTGGGAAGATACGGCGGAACTTGTCGAACTTAGCATCAGGGAAGTTATTGTAGTGTGGGAAGAACTCATCCTCGAAGTGACCGAAACGAATCATATCGTTACGACGCCAGTTCTCGTCGAAGAACTCACGACCACGCTCATCGTAGATATCGTTGAGGGTTGGTTCGCCACCGAGCAGTGGAGCCTTTGCATAAGCACGAATCATATTGAATGGTTCCATAGCATCACCCTTACCGCTACGAACGAGAGCCTCAGCCTTCATGAGAAGGATATCAGCGAAACGGAAGATAGGAAGGTCGTTAGACTGGTTACGTCCGTTGTTGTAGTCGTTAGGAACGATGAACCACTTGATAGAGTGGCAGCCCTGCTGGATAGCATTAGCATCGTTACCAACATCGATGGTGTTGTCCTGCTTTGCAAGAGTGATAGTCTCAGAGAAGTGAACCTGCTTGTCCTTGTACATGAATGGCTCGCTTGTAGGGAGAAGAGTCTGAGCATCGCGGATGAAGATGTCACCACGGAGAATGTTGAGGTTACGCTGGTCGCCCTCGAGGTTGTAGAGCTTAACAAACTCTGGAGTAACAACCATGTTACCACCGAACGACTGTGTGAACTTCTCAGAAGAACCGTACACGTTAGGAAGCATATTCTTCATATCCTTGAATGTACGTGGACGAGCATACTGGAAGCCCTGGAGAGTGAGCGCGTCGTAAGGCATAGCATAGATGAAGTCCTTGCAGTCAGCACCATTGTCTGGAGCAAACTTGAAGCGATACTCTGCATACTTGCCTGTACCGAGGTCGAACTTACCGCTGTTGATGATGTTCTCGCAACATGCAAGACAGTCGTCGAGTTTCTCGTTTACTGCAGTAGCAGCATCATACTTGTCAACAGACTCTGCTGTGTAAACAGGCCAGTTGATATAGAGCTTAGCGAGGAGAGCCTGAGCCATCCAGCGGGTTGGTTTGCCGTAGGTGTTCTCTGTCACGTCAGTTGTAAGTACAGGGATAATCTCGTTGAGCTCCTTCTCAATCCAGAGAGCAACCTCCTTACGTGGTGAACGTGGAGTTGACTCACCCTCTGCAT
>JAUNIK010000326.1:0-410 GCA_030523505.1 Prevotellaceae bacterium
ATTGAAGTACGCTCTTACCTTGTAGTAATATCTTCCGGAGGTTTCATCCTTAAATACACTGTCAGTTACATTTTCACTATATGTCCAGTGTGTTGTATTTGGATCTGTGATCGTCTTAACAGCCTTATATTTTCTGCTCTTGCTTGCTCTCTTAAATACAACGTACTTATACGGAGTAATTGCAGGCTTCTTCCAGCTGAGTCTAACCTTCTTATTGACAGCAACCACCTTGTTCTTATAGCCGTCCTTCCAATTGAAGGATGCTTTGTTGAACTTATGAGGCTTGACATCATATGACTGATTCATGGTATCCTGCTTAACCTTAACCTGTCCGATATAGTGTCCTGCAACATCTATGGTAATGTTCTTGCTGACAATTACACTTCCTGCAGCATCCTCGGCTTTGATTA
>JAUNIK010000326.1:420-3639 GCA_030523505.1 Prevotellaceae bacterium
TCTGGAACTTTCCTGTTACAATTCCGTCAGTCTGAGAGAATGTTACTGTGCTCTGAGCAATGCCTGTACCTGTAATCTGATATTTGCTTGCTCCTGCAACAGCCTTGAACTTCACAGTAACGTACTGTGTTGCTCCAACTCTTCCCTTTATGATTGGATTATGAGTAATCTCAATGATTGGCTCCGGTGCAGGTGTTGGAGGCTGCGGTGAAGGAGGATCTGAAGGTCCATCTGTAAGAAGGTTCATCTCCTGCTCATCAGAAGGCTCTTCCACGTCCGATTCATCAGGTTCTATTGCGTCTGTTGGCTCTGATCCATCGGAAGGCTCCAGTTCATCTGTCGAAGATGGTTCTGCTGTCTGTGAGTCGCCCTGTCCATTTTCAAAAGCATACGATGTCACGCAAAAGCATGAAAGCATCATGACCAGTGCCAGTAGATAGCATATAAACTTCGCTGTTTTCTTTTTTCTAAGCATCTGTTTCCCCTTTGATAAAACTAAATTATAACTAAAGCAACCAACTGTAATAGTGAGTTAATTCTAATCAATACCATACACATTAAATATACCGCAATTATGCATTGCAGTCAATGGATTTGACCGCCTTCAAATCCTTAACAATTCCATAGATCATCAGTCCGCCCAGCATTATGCTCAGCATGGTCATAACGATTCCGTACAGGGCTACAGCTCCCACGATATCGTATCTGACAACCAGTATGCCTGCCATTACCTTAGAAAGAACAGCAGCTGCAGCATAACACAGGGACATTGCCGCTTGTCTTCTTATTATGGTCACTACCGTACTGAAAAATGTAGAATAGGCAAGCATGCCGCCGCCAAGCATTACCAGACAAAGCTCTTCTCTGTAATCCCCCAGATCTGTTCCAAATATGATGGAGAGCAGAGGGATTCCTATGGTGTATGCGACTGCAAGCCCAAGGACCGTTATTCCCAGAACTGCAAGACATTGGCGCCTTATCAGCCTGCACATCTTTTTGATCTTTTTGTATTCCCTGCTCTGCCAAAGCTGTGCATAGGATGTGAGGATCGGATTGAATATGAAATTTGCCAAAAGTCCCACCATGAATGCCGGCATGAAAATTATAGTGTATATTGCCTGAATCTCATCTGTCAGATACGCATCTATGGCATACTTCGGAGCATTGCTGATATACATGTTCAGAAACAGACTGAGAAAGAGCGGGAAGCCTTCAAGAGATAAAAATTTAACCTTGCTCCCTATAAACTCCGGCTTGTAATCGCAGTATCTGCGTCCGGCATTCATCGTTGTGAGCGCCAGTACTCCTATGGAAACAGCCAGGCACACAACTGAGGAAAGCAGCAGGTCATGGGTCAGTGCCAGCATTGCGCAATAAGAAAGAACCTCGGCAACATATCTTACCGATGAGCACTTGGTCGCCACATCCAGTCTTCCCTGCTGCTGCATTCTTCCGTGTACAACATCGGAATATGCCTGAATCAGCTTCAGCATGCATACAACAAATACCACCAGGAACTTTGTCCACGAATAGTCATTAAAAACCATTCCGTATATGCAGTATGCCCCACTTGCCATTATCATCACACCGCAGGAAATCCATCTCATAGCATGATACTGCCTGAAGGTGTATTTTCCCAGCACATCTGATGCCTGATATCTTCGGAGGCCGTAAAGTCCCACATAAAGCATCAGGCTTGCTACTGCAAATGCTATGCTGAACACACCGGCATCCTTAACGCCGTTTGTCCTCATGATCACCATCATAATAACAGGGCACTGGCATGCACTGAGCATGGCATTTATTGCATTCCATACATATGAGCTTCGCTTGATATTATTTGTTTTCTCTAGTAATGCACTTATATTATTCAGCATTTTTACTGATCATTTTTCTTGATAAGTCCGTGTTCAGACTTGTCATCCTTGATTTCAACTACTTTATCATCCACAGGATACATTACCGCATTGATGAGCGAAACAGCTCTGTCAACAGAATCCTGATCCATTATGCATACGTCAAGAGGTCTTCCGAATCCCATGCTGTATGTGCCCTGCTTATCCATGGTACCCCTTATGGAGATTGAATTTATGGTCCAGTCTGTCTTCATGTCCTTCAGCTGCATCTTTGCAAGTGCCGAAAGATTTTTGTTTGAAATATTCGTCTGCATGTAGCCTGTAACAGCATCAAGTATATCTGTATAATTCAGAAGCATGACTTCGCTTTTTGTAGCCTTGCTTATAATTGCCTTGACCACCTTCTGCTGATTCTTGACTCTCTGCTGATCCATATCTACGAAGCTCTTTCGCTCTCTTGCAAAATACAGAGCTTCTCTTCCCGTCAGGTGATTCCATCCCTTCACGTATTCGCATTCGGAAATCGATGATTTAAACGCATAATCAGAATATACGTCAACACATCCGACTGCTGCAACGAGCCTTACCAGCATGCTGAAATTGGCGCGCACATAGAAATCGGAATGAACACCAAGCCAGTCCTCAACAGTGAGAAGCGTCTCATCTATGCCATATACGCCTGAATGTGTCAGCTTATCCATCTGCCCGAAGGAATGCAGCTCTACGTAGGCATCACGCGGAATCGATGTAAGAAGGATCTGACGTGTTTTTGGATTAACGGTATCTATCATGTTGACATCGCTTCTGGATACCTGCTCAATTTCGCCCCATACATCTATGCCGCTGACGTATATGTTAAATGAATCCTCTGTAACATTTACAGAGCTTGCGGTATCGTCACTCTTAGTTTCAACCTTCACCCGGTAAAGCACTTTTGTCTTTTTCTTGAAGCCTTGAATTTCATCGCATATCATTCCGTAATTGCCGTCGCTGATGAAGATAATGCTGTCATGAGTTTCTCCATTTTCATCGACCAGCTTCGTTCCCGTTTCCACGATATCGCTGTTTTCCTTCAGCTTGACATCAACTACAGTTTTAAGCTTTCCGATGGCTTCATCGTAGGTCTTGACAGTCGCCTTGCTTGTATTGACCGTCTTGCCGCTGATATCCTCGATTTCGTTATAATCCGAATCATGCAGGACGATAACATCATAATATTCATACTGGGTGAAGCCGAAAATTTTTCCCAAAGTAGATACAGTGCTGTACAGATACCAGCTTCCCATGGTCATGACGCATGCTATTATAACAGCCAGAATCAGGCCGAGCATTCTTTTATTGGAGCTTTTGTCGCTGCCTATTA
>JAUNIK010000327.1:0-2536 GCA_030523505.1 Prevotellaceae bacterium
AGCATCCCCCTTCCGGGATGCTTTTTTGTTGTCATGAGGAGGAGAAGGGGATTCTGTGGATGAGTTATATGGTTGGAGAGATGAAAGGGAAAAGAAATGCAGTTAGTGACAAATATCTATTCATTCCAATACTCGCGAGCCATCGTCCAAAACTCATCTTCACAGATTTCACCTTTCCAAAGTCTGCGAGCGTCAGGGATAAAGCGCTCCAGATAGCGGCAATAATGGCGTAAGGAGCGATCCTGCTGCATGTATTCCAACTGGAAATAACCGAACAGAGGATCATCAAGCGTTGCTGTCACGAATTGTCGCATGGAATTCTGGTCGAAGCTAACTTGTTTATCTACAATCATAGCCCGGCGCAATTCTCTCTTCTGCTCATTCACCTTTTGATGGTTCTCCTCTGCTTCTTGCAGATATTCAAATCCTGCACCTATCACATTGGCAAAAGAGCCCAGTATCTCGTGGCTGCTTGTGCTTAGGGAGAAAGACTTCTCATACGAATGGTCAATAACCAGATTGTACTGCCAGGCAAACAGGTCGATAAGTTCGGAAACCTCTGCGTCGGTCAGCGAATCAAGTGGCGTACTTGTAGCCAGGGAGAACAGTTGGTTCTGCCTGTCATACTTCATGAGAACACCCTTCAGGTTGTCCAGTCGCATTTCCATGTTGGACAGGCAGCTCTCCACTAAGGCCTCTGCTGCTTCAGCCTTCTGTTTGCGTTCATACCACATTGTAGTGCCAAAAGTCAGTGCGATTCCCAGGACTGTAGCCAAAAAAGCTGTCGTAAAGGAACTGAGCGAATCATGATGACGCTCTTTCCATGTTCTGATCTTATTTGATATATGTATCTTTTTCATTTTCAATATTCTTTTTTGTTCAAAGTTGTTTTTGCAAGAGCATCTATTCACATCGCAACACTGTCAATGCGTCCTTGATGGTTGATTTGTTTGCCCTTGATACCGGTATCTTTTTGTCCGAATAGAACATATTGAGGAAGAACCGGCCATTAGCCCCTTCCATAGACTCTGCATAGTCAAGGTTTATGAGGAAACCACGGTGGCACTGCACTATGAAATCATTGCCAGAGAGATCTTCCCTCAACTGCTTGATGGTAGTGCGAATGGTCGTGCTTGTAAGTTGCTCTTTGTCAATATAACATACGTTGGCATAGTTGCCTACAGACTCCACATAGATAAAATTGCGGGGATTGATGGCTACGCCCTGGCCATTGCAGTCAGAACGAAGCACACACTGTTTTTCTTCACCAGCGACGGAGTCACGATTCTCGCCATGAGGAATCATCTTGTCTGCCGCATCATCTTTGGGCAGACATGAAGGAAGGGACTGCTGTTTAGACTCAAGCAGTTGGTTTATCTGAAACAATTCCTGCAACACGTACCGCATCTGGCGCAACTCACTCAGTGCAGTCATGGCGACGGCAATGATAAATGATGCTACGATACATGAGGAACGTGACATCAGAAGCCAGTCTAAGGTAAAGTTCCCATCTTTGTCATACCAAGCATAATCTGCGTGTTCTATTCCATGCATCATGATAACATTTGCTTGTGTAAGCACCACCATCAATGTAGGTATGCACACAAATCCGCAGAGGGCAAAATGCTGAAACCTTGTCACTATATCATCGCTGTACGAGAATGGGCTCCTGAAGAGGAAAGTGACAATGCTTTCGCTTATACCTACCACAAGGAAGAGTACAATCGTATGCACCACAGCAACCACCATCAGCGATTCTGTTATTTTGTATTCTCCAAGGAATGCTGGGCGCAGAAAGAGCAGGATGGCAATGTAGGACAAACACACAATGCCATAGTCTTTGATTAACTGCAGTGAAATTTTGTTCATTCTTTTCGCAATTTGAACACAAAATTACCACAAATCCGACTATTTTGCAAGAGTCTGGGACGAAAAGCAAGGTTTCCGGGATGAATGGTAGGGATCGCAGTCAAATCATGCTCATCGGCTGATATTGCTGTTTGTACCTCAAACGGCGCAGTGTATCCCTTGGTATTGCAAGGTCCGTTATTACGCCGTACCTTTGCGACCGGATTTTTCAAAAACATCAATCATAATAAACAATGAAAAAGACAGTACTTTTATTATTGCTCTACGCGCTATGGTATCTCATTGCGAACGGCCAGAACAGAGCCGACTCAACCGTCGTGCTCAATGAAGTTGTTGTAAAGTCAATCGCCCCAAAGACTAAACTCCGTGGCGATGCCATTGTGACCAGGATCCAAGGCTCTGCACTGGCACAATCGGGTTCTGCCTACGAGATGTTGGGCAAAGTTCCGGGCATGATGATGCAGGGCGAGAGTCTTGAGGTTATTGGCAAAGGTGCACCGGTGTTCTATGTCAACGGACGTAAGCTGTACGACATAGAGGAACTCAAGCGTATGAGAAGTGAAGACATCCTAGAAGTAGAGGTGATAAACAGTCCTGGTGCACAGTATGACGCCACGGTGCGCTCTGTTGTCCGCATTCGCACTCGCCGACCTCAGGGAGAAGGTTT
>JAUNIK010000327.1:2546-3636 GCA_030523505.1 Prevotellaceae bacterium
ACGGCCGGTCATAGTCAGGATCTTCGACAGGCCGACTTTGCCGATCCTTCAGCAACTCTAAACCTTAACTACAGACACCAGGGATTGGACATCTTCGGCATGGTGAACAGTTGGAACCAGCACACCCTCCAGCGTTCCACTGTCGACCAACACATCTTTACGATGACTAATAGCACCATAAACGAGAACTGGCAGAAAGGATGGGCTGACACGAAAAGTTCAAATCACGGCATGAATTATGCGCTGGGCACCAACTGGATGGTCAACGAGAAGCACAGCCTGGGGTGGCGCTTCCAGGTGGATCATCTGCTTAGCAGCAAGAGTCCGCTTCTACTGCACGAGGATGTTTACAACAATGGGGCATTCTTCAAGACCATCGCATCAGAGACGTTTACCAAAAACACCGCACCTCTCGGCTATAATCTCAACACCTACTACAACGGACAATGGGGCAGGATGAACATAGACTGGAACCTTGACTGGAACACCAAGGGTGGAACGGAAGATATGAACAGTGCTAGCGACAAGGTTTATTCTTCAAGCAGTGCTTCAAGCCATCTCCTTGCCACCAAGCTCGTCGCCTCTTACCCTCTATGGAAAGGCCTGCTGAATGCCGGGACAGAGATGATATGGGTAAACCGCGACATCGACTATACCATCAATCAGGACTACATAGCCGACTCACATTCCAGGACCAACGAGGATACATACGCGGCCTTTGTGGAGTACATGGCAAACTTCGGCAAATATGGCGTGGCAAAGGTAGGAGCACGCTACGAATATGTCAGCTTTGATTTCGTCAACCTTGTCAATGGCGAAGCTAATGTTTGTGATACGCGCAACGGACTCTATCCATCGTTGACCTATTCGGTGCAGCTGGGCAGAGTGGGTCTTGCGCTCAACTACAGCACCAAGACCATCCGTCCGAACTTCTACCACCTGACAGATGCCACCACATACGCCAGCCACTCTATACTTATGCAAGGTAACTCACAGCTACGCAACCAGATACAGCACCAGTTGGGACTCAATGCACGCTGGCGTTGGCTCTTGGGTTCCATAAGCTATACACTGTGCGACCACATGATCT
>JAUNIK010000328.1 GCA_030523505.1 Prevotellaceae bacterium
AACATGTAACAGTTACAAAAATGAGTGACTATACCCTCTGTGTGAGAATAGTCTTATTTCTTATGGTTTATTATTATAATATATAATAATAAAAATTATATAGATAGGGATAGGTCACATTATTTTGTAACAGTTACATGTTACATTTTACATTTTGAGATTCATTTTCCTAAAACGGAAGTCAAGATATTTGCGACAAAGTGGAGAACGATGACAAAACCACATTACTAATTCAGCAATCTGGTTCGAACTACAAATCTCGTACAACCTTCATCAACGAGTCAGGCCTCTATGCTCTGGTGTTCGCCTACATTTTGTCAAAGGTTCGGGAGAGGACTCCCTGAAACAAGGACTCACCGATTCGCTCGCTTACAGGCGGTCATGTCAAGCTTGAAACCTGTAAAATCGTAAAAAACGGGCGGAAAATGGGGAAGATTTACAATTTTTACTATTCTATATACGAAAAATGCACAAGATGTTTTATTATAAAATAATTATGGATAACTTTGCAGACATAAAAACCTAATTGAACATTTATATATTTCAACCAAAATGAAAAAGTTATTTATCCTCCTGGCTCTTGTTGCTGCTTGCAACATTGTCAATGCAAAGGATCTTATCAGCAAGGATAAGATGTACATCCTTGTGTCTCCTAACGGATTAGCAGTTGATAACGGCAATGCTACTCAAGACGAATCGAACTTCACTCTTCAGAAAATGAACAAGAAGAGCCTTGCTCAGCGTTTCTGTATCGCTGGCGACGAGACGGGATGGGCTATCTGGAGCCCTTACAGCGGACAGGCTTTCGATATCCTCGACCCGGGTGTGCACGGTATGCCTCTGGCGAGCTGGGTTCACAACAACTGCGACAACCAGCGATGGGAGATAAAATTCGTTGGCGAGGACGAGGTGCAGATCTGCCATAAGACCAGTCAGCATGCTATCCTCCTCGAGGGCAACGACGCTGAGGGTACTCTTCTCCGTCTGGGTAAGGATGGCGAGAAGGCGCTGACATGGAAGTTGGTGGCTATCGGCGGAAAGATTCCTGATGAGGTGATTCGCGGCAAGGTGGATTGGGAGGATGAGAGAATCATCGGTCGCAACAAACTGCCGGGACATGTCACAATGGTGCCCTACCCTAACGTGGCTTCGCTCAAGGCTGACGCTACATACATGGAAAAACCTTGGGAGATGTCGCAGTCACAGGATTTCATGAGCCTCAACGGCAACTGGAAGTTCAACTGGGTGAAGGAACCTTCACTCCGTCCTGTGGATTTCTACAAAGAGGGCTACGACGTGAGCGGTTGGGCTGAAATCCCTGTTCCTTCATGCTGGGAGCAGTATGGATACGGCACACCTATATATTCTAATGTGACATACCCTTTCAACGGCAAACCAAGTCGCATCATCCCTGTTCCGGGCTATACCAGCGAACAGGAGCCAAACCCTACTGGTTCTTACCGCCGCGAGTTCACACTGCCTCAGTCATGGAACGGCAAGGAGGTGTTCCTTCATTTCGACGGTGTTTACAGTGCTTTCAGCGTATGGGTGAACGGCAAGTATGTGGGTTACAGCCAGGGTCCTAACAACGACTCAGAGTTTGACGTGACAAAGATAGTTCGGCCGGGCGTGAACACTATCGCAGTAGAGGTGTTGCGCTGGTCGGATGGTAGTTTCATCGAGGATCAGGACATGTTCCGCGTGGCTGGTATTCATAAGGATGTGTGGATGTATGCTGCACCAAAGACCAGCATCGTTGACTTCCACCTCTCTTCAGACTTCAATGCCGATTTCACAAAGGCTATATTCTCTGCAAAGACATGGTTGCGCAACACTGGCATGAAGCCTGGCAACCACCGTCTGTTCGTAGAGTTGATCGACCCTCAGGGCAACACAGTATTCTATAAGGAGGCTGGCAGCGCCATCGTGAAGAAGGGCAAGAACAGCGAGATTGACTTCACTGCCGAGGTGAACAAGCCAGCTCTCTGGTCGGCAGAGACTCCATCACTCTACACCGTAGTGCTCAGCCTCAAGGACGGCGAGGGCAACGAGGTGCAGGCTGTATCAAACCGTTTCGGATTCCGCAAGGTGGAGATAAAAGACAAGCATGTGCTGGTGAACGGCAAGCAGGTGTGGTTCAAGGGTGTAAACCGTCATGAGTCGCATCCTCAGTACAGCAAGGCTATTCCAAACTCTGTGACCATCCAGGATATCACAATGATGAAGCAGAACAATATCAATGCTATCCGTACCAGTCACTACCCACAGCGCTCATCGGCTTACGCTCTCTACGACTACTACGGTATGTACATCATGGACGAGGCAGATATTGAGTGTCATGGCAACAACGGTATCAGCAACACTCCTTCGTTCAAGGATGCTTATGTGGATCGTGGCACACGAATGGTGCAGCGTGACCGCAACCATGCTTGCGTCATCTTCTGGTCGTTGGGTAACGAGAGTGCCGGCGGTTGCAACCTCGAGGCTGAGCGCGATGCGATGAAGGCTCTCGACCCTTCACGTCCTATCCACTACGAGGGCGACGACAAGATCGTTGAGATGGACTCAAACATGTACCCATCAGTACCAAACATGCGTGCAAAGGACCTTAACGGTTCAACGAAGCCTTATATCCTCTGCGAGTACAGTTACGAACAGAACATCTTCGACATGTGGGATTACATGCTGAAGTCGGAGCGAATGATCGGTGGTTACCTCTGGGAGTGGGCTGAGCACGGACTTTACAAGTATGGCGACACCTCAGGCAGAATATACCAGGGTGGCGACTTCGGCGAACAGCCAACAAGTGGTGGCGGTCGTAATGCAGCTGTCACACCTGACCGCAAGCCTACCTACAAGCTCGTGGATTTGAAGAAGTGCTATCAGTATATCACCGTGGCAAAGACTGCCGACCCATCGAAGGTTACTGTCAGCAACACCTATGAGTACACCAACCTCAACCAGTTCAACGTGAAATGGGAAGCAATGGACGGTGACAAGGTTGTAGCAAGCGGCACTGTGAACACCATCGATCTCCCTGCAGGTGAATCAGCAGTCGTGGCTATCGACAATGTCCCTGCCGGCAGCAAGCTCTTACTGGAGTTCTCTTTGAAGGAGGCAACCACATGGGCCCCAGCGGGACATGTAGTAGCACGCTGCGAGGTGAAATAAAGCCCCCCGGCCCCCGAAGGGGGAGGGAATAATATACTATTTGGCACAAGATGATTGATTGAAAAAAACTATAAAAACCCCTTGCGATTATGTCGAGCCTGTCGGCTTGCTGCTATGAGCGCTTCAAAATACTTGTATGCAAGCATCCAGATATTTTGAACCACTCACATCAGCGTGGTGCTACTCACCACTCGACATCCCCCCCCCAAGGCGATAAACCGGAAATAAACCGCCATCCGGATACCCTCACCCGCGTCAGGCCTTTCCGTGCGTAGCTTGGTTTATCGCGAGTGAAACGAGCTTGTTTATCGCCGTGGTGAGTTTAGTTCGAAGAACTGAATATGGGTTGAGTGACTGATGGATAATGCTTGCATTAATCCTCAGGCAATCAAGGCAGATTCAAGATGTTCATAGAACATCAAACTCACAAGCGGGGTTTATTTCGGTTTTTGTCAATCCA
>JAUNIK010000329.1 GCA_030523505.1 Prevotellaceae bacterium
CATGAGCTGTAAGACCTCGACGTACAGTGAATGCCTTATTCATCCTTACCAGTCGCTTAATCCAAGGATAAATGAGCAGATTATCGCCAATACCAATCTCTACCGTTGTTGGATGTCCAGCAGCAACCAGCATCACATCGAGGAATGCCGAGTCAAGTACGATATCACGGTGGTTGCTCAAGAAAGTATAACGCTGTTTAAAATCCGGATCTGCAGCCTGTAGAATCTTGTCATCAAACGTACAACCATCCGTATGTTTACGAATAATCCAGTTGACCACAGGCTTCATAAAACGCTTCTGGAAATCAAGCGGCGTCTTGATGCCTACAAACAATAGCTTCAGGAGTCCATTGCGTATTCCTTTAGGCAGCCAAGGTGCAAAGCCCTTTAGTAGCATAGAAAACTGGCGATCGTTCAACAGGTCATTAAAAGCCTGTTTCATCTCTCCAGCCTCATAAGGCCGTATCTCGTCAAAAGGCCCACCCAAGCCCTCCCCAGGGGAGGGATGTTTGGTCACATAATCTTTTTCTGTCATCGTGTTACTCATAGGAATATCTAATTTAACATCCCTCCCTTGTGGGAGGGCTTGGGTGGGCTATTTATTTAGAATTGGTTCTCCACAATATCCGTGAGTACATCGGTCATTGACAAGCCTGCTGCACGAACCTGCTGAGGAATAAAGCTGGTAGGTGTCATACCCGGTGTGGTATTTACCTCCAGCATAGAGATTTTACCCTCTTTAGAGATGATGTAGTCAATACGAATGATACCATTGCAGTGCAGGATATCATAGATATGGCTGGTAATCTCACGTACTCGACGAGTGATGTCCTCAGAGAGGCGGGCAGGAGTAATTTCCTTTACCTGACCATTATACTTAGCATCATAATCGAAGAACTCGTTTGTTGTTACCACCTCTGTAGCAGGCAGCACTACAGACTTCTCGTGAGTTTTATACACACCGATAGAAATCTCAGTACCCTCCAAGAACTGCTCTACCATGATTTCGGGACTCTCCAACATGGCCTTACGGATGGCAGGAGCCAACTGGTCTTTGTTCTTTACCTTTGACACGCCAAAAGATGAGCCATCAGCAGCAGGCTTCACGAAGCAAGGCATACCAATGCGCTGTTCTATCTCGTCATCGCTTACCAACTCCTCATAGCCTTGACGAATCAGCAGTGAGTCAGCCACAGAAACGCCATAGCCACGCAGATACTGGTTTAGTACAAACTTATCAAACGTCATTGCTTCTACCAATACACCACTGGTAGAATAGGGTAGTCCGATAAGGTCGAAGTAACCCTGCAGAATACCATTCTCACCAGGAGTACCATGAATGGTAATATAAGCATAGTCGAAGAGTTTGGCTTTGCCATCCTCTACGAATGAAAAATCGTTGCGGTCGATACGTGCTGTCAGTCCACCAGGCAGTTCTACATGCCAGTCCTGTCCTTTAATGTCGACGATATACACGTTGTAACGTTCTTTATCAAAGAAAGAATAAAGTCCCTGTGCAGAGCGCAATGACACATCGTGCTCAGAAGAGTCGCCACCACAAACGATGGCAATGTTACGTTTCAGTTGTTCCATTATCATATATTATTTTGTTCTCTTTTCTTACGAGTTATTTGATTTAATATATTTGCGCCACTTCTCTATCAGCGCCTTCATATCTTCTGCCAGCTCACTGGTGAAGTCCATCTGTTCATGCGTTGTGGGATGCACAAATCCCAGGGTACGAGCATGCAGCGCTTGGCGACCACAAAGCTTAAAGCAATTCTGTATATATGCCTTATAACTTGCAGTGCGCTCACCACGCAATATCTCCATGCCTCCATAGCGCTCATCAGCAAACAGTGGGTGACCGATATGCTTCATGTGGGCACGAATCTGATGAGTACGACCAGTTTCTAATCGGCACTCCACCAGCGTGGTATAGCCATAACGTTCTAATACTCGATAGTGAGTTACAGCACTCTTTCCGATATCTGAACCTGGTGGAAATACTGCCATGCGCTGACGGTCTTTCGGGTCGCGTCCGATATTACCCTCAATGCGTCCTGTATCCTCCACGAAGTTGCCCCATACCAGTGCTACATAACTGCGATGGGTATCGTGATTAAAGAATTGAGCACCAAGTTCAGTCTTTGCTTCAGGTGTTTTTGCCACCACCAGTAAGCCACTAGTATCTTTGTCGATACGATGCACCAAACCAACAGATGGGTCATTAGGATCATAAGAAGGCAGATTGCGCAGATGCCAAGCGATGGCATTAACCAGTGTTCCGTGGAAATTACCCACACCCGGATGTACCACCAAACCTGCTGGTTTATTGATAACCATCAGTTGATCGTCTTCATAAACCACTTCCAAGGGTATATCTTCGGGTTCTATTGTTGTATCGTAGTGCGGACGGTCGAGCATCAAAGTGATGATATCACCTGGACGCACCTTGTAGTTGCTCTTTACGGGAGTGCCGTTCACTTGTATGAAACCAGCATCAGCAGCCTTTTGTATGCGATTGCGAGAGGAATGCTGAACATGCTCCGACATATATTTGTCGATGCGCACAGGCACTTGCCCACGATCAACTTCCATGCGCAAGTGCTCATACAATTGTTCGTTGGACTCTTCGTCCACCCATTCCATATCCTCGATTTCTTCTATCATATCTATCAACTATCAAGGTTCCTTGACCTCCTCAAAGTCATCTACATCACTTGCGCTTCCTTCAATATCCTCGGCACCCACCATATCAATATCGTCCAAATCCTCGATAGTGCCTTTACCCACAATCAGTGTCAATGGATTGTCGATAGAGATGCGGTCGCCATTAGAGACGTGATGTCCCTTGCAGAGTATACCATATACCCAATCCTTTTCACCATCCACCATCTTAGGTGTTTCTAAGTGGAAGCCCATAGCTGTCAGTCTGGCTTCAGCCTCGCGCACACTGGAATTATCAATGATATCGGGCAATGCAAAACTGGGCGAAGAAGGAGAATTTACAGTTACATAGATAATATGCCCCTCTTTAACTTTCTGCCCCTGAACAGGTGTCTGCAATAGGATGCAATTAGCTGGCACACTCTTGTTATATCCTGAATCGCTCACCTCGATAATTAAACCGAGAGCCTCGAGCTTATCATGAGCCTTTTGATAGTCCATACCCTTCAAATCGGGCACCTCAATCTCCTCACCATGATGGGTATACAAATCTAAGCCGAAACCTACACCGAGACACAGCAAGATAATAACCAGCAACATGGCCGATAGGTGGAGTACGACATCGCGGGTAAATACCTTTTTCAACATTTCTTTTACGTTCATTGCGTCACTAATGCTATTTGATGACAAAAGTACAAAGAATAAATGACATAACAAAAAAATTGGGTATGTTTCTTAAAAACACACCCAATTCCTATTCTTCTACTTGTAGTAGAAGTGTGGTTCTTTGCCTGAGATGCAGGATTTACTTTCCGTGATGCTCGTCAGATACAGTTAACTTCTTACGGCCCTTAGCGCGGCGAGAAGCCAGTACGCGACGACCATTCTTTGTTGCCATACGCTCACGGAAACCATGCTTGTTCACGCGGCGACGATTGTGCGGCTGAAATGTTCTTTTCA
>JAUNIK010000330.1 GCA_030523505.1 Prevotellaceae bacterium
GATTCACACATGTTTACTCAATAATTCAAACACGGGGATTTACTGGTGACCCGGATTTACCCTATTATTTACAGCCCTCCTTTGTGCCTGTGGCGGGAAGGCTGAGCAGTCGAAAGACGACGCAAAGAGTGTTTGTGCAGATGATGAATGCTGCTGTCCACGCAAGATTGTGTATATTCAGCCGTACGACAATGAGAATTATTTCGCGGGATTGGTCGATGAACTGCAGAAGGATATTGATGAACTGATGCCAAATGCTGATTATGCCGTGGAGGCTCTTCCTGTGAAACCGATACCTCGGTCGGCCTATTATGCTCCGAGAAACCGCTATCGTGCCGATAAGATAGTCGCTCTGCAGGCACGCGAGTACTTGGGCAACCGCGATATTGTTATAATAGGTGTGACAAGGAATGACATCTCAACCACGGTGCATGGGCATGAGGATTATGGCATAATGGGACTGAGTCGTAATCCAGGCAACTCCTGTGTGGTTTCCAGTTTCCGTGTTCATGGCAGGGAGAATCTCCACAAGGTTGTTCTGCATGAGTTCCTTCATTCTCGCGGCTTGCCTCATTGTAAGAAAGACGATCCACATTGTTATATGAAGGATGCTAAAGGCAAAGGTAATGTAGCCATACAGACATACCTGTGTGAATCGTGCAAAGGGTGGCTAAAATGTCAGATCTTTAAAAAAGATGGTATTAATATAGATGAATGATTATGTACTTGCATAAATATTAGTTAGGCCTTAATAGGCGAACACAATTGTAATTTTTTCTAAATGAAATTATTCTGGTCCGACGGGTATATCCCTTTAGGACAGGGTGCATTGTGTTCTTTAACTTAATGTTTATGAAGTATTTAATTAAACTTGAAGACCGTTTTTCTGGTCGTGAGGCACTTATTGAGTGCCATGCAGGTATGCTCCTCGAGGAGCTGAGTATCAAAATCAAGGTAGAACTTCAACTGCCTTACAGCGACTACGGAACTCACTGTTTCCGAGGCAGAGGCTACTACTATGTGACGGATGACATAGACATCAGGTCACTGGAAGCACTCGTTGGAGACTGGGATGAATCGCACGAGAAAGTGCGTATGCCAAACCGAAGATTCCGCCGCAGTACAGAGCGAGTTCGTTTGAAGTACGCATTCACGGTGAAAGGTTCTGCCCTTAGCTACAGTCAGATTACCGACAAAGGTTGTGACCGTGTTCGTTGCACTTTGATTGATCGATACTAACACACACAGGTTCAATTAGCACAGCAAAAGCGAGGGGTTCGTTTATCGGGCCTCTCGTTTTTTATGCACGAATATCAACCATGCGAAAAATATTCATGCTGACTTTTGTCTTGTTATAGAGTTTTTTTCGTATATTTGTACGGAAATCAATCCGTATCCAAAAACAATGATAACTAAAGACATTATTGAGCAGGTAAAAGACACTGCAAACATCGTGGAGGTTGTCTCCGAATATGTTTCCCTCAAGAAGCAGGGCGTGTATTACGTTGGAGTATGTCCGTTCCATGACGACCATCATCCCTCTATGAAAGTGTCGCCAAACCGTGGCTCCTACCATTGCTATGCTTGCGATGCCAAGGGCGATGCAATAAAGTTTCTGCAGGAGAAGGAACATATCTCGTTTCCTGAGGCTGTAAGGCGGTTGGCAAACAAATACGGCATTGCTATTCCATCCGAAGAAAAGACCGAGGAAGAGCGGAAACACGACCGATTGATTGCCAATCTGTATAAGACCAACGCCTGGGTGGCACAGTTCTATGTGGATGCTTTGAAAAATTCGGCAGAGGATTCCGCAGTGAAGCAGTATGTCAAGATGCGAGGCCTTTCCGACGAGATTCTCGCCAAGTTCCATATCGGCTATTCACCTGCCGACACATCCCTCTTCGCTCATGCCTACAAGGATGCAGGACTCTATTTCAATAACGCCAAGATGCTCGGATTGGGTTATGTGGCTCATGGGTTTGTCAACGACAGATATGCCGGTCGCCTCATCTTCCCATGGCTTAACACAACAGGAAAGGTCGTTGGTTTTGGAGCACGCAAGTTGGACGAGCGCACTCATGGAGTTGACCAGAAGTATATCAACTCGCAGGAGAGCGAAATCTACCATAAGAATTCCGAACTCTACGGATTGTATCAGGCGAAGAGCGCCATCATGAAAGCCGAAAAAGTGTATATGGTCGAGGGTTATATTGATGTTCTGGCGTTGCATCAGGCAGGCATAGAGAATGTCGTTGCCAATGCAGGCACAGCACTGACAAAGCAGCAAGTTGACCTGATTTCCCGTTATTGCAAGACCGTCACTCTCGTATATGACTCCGATGAAGCCGGTCTCCGTGCCACCCTCCGAGCCATCCCGTTGCTCCTCAAAGGCGGTCTGTCCGTCAAAGTTCTGCGTCTCCCAGAAGGTGAAGATCCCGACAGTTTCATCCGTCAGACTCCTACAGATACTATTCAGCAAACGTTGGACGCTCGCGAGCAGCATTTCCTCGAATTCCTACATTCCGCTTTGGTAAAGGGAGTCGCAAATCCCGACTACCGTTCTGCCGGAGTGAAGCAGATATTGAAAATCATTGCCGCCGTCCCAAGTCCAGTCACCCAGGAGTCCTACCTTCAGGAGTGCTCTGCGGTGATAGGCTATAGTGTTGAAGCCCTGAAAGCCGAAATCAACACCTTATAATAACCCGCCCTACTTGAATCGTTTCCGTCTATGGATTGTGCCAGAAGCCTTGGCACAAGTGAGCAGCGCCGTTGCACAGGTGTGCAAACGTCCTTGGCACAACTGTGCAGTGCCTTTTGCACGACCATGCAACACCCTTTGTACGCTCGTTTTCATTGCTAATAATCAATAGTGACGGTAAGTGACGGTAAATGGTGGTACCGACACCCATTTAACATACTGACAGTCAGTGTGTTACCCCTAAAATAGTGACGGTGACGGTAAAAATGAAAATTATAAGAGTTCTGTGTCTTCTTGTTTGAACAGAATGAACACCCCACACTTCTACAATTCAAATAAAAGAAGTAATTTTGCATCGAAATAATATTGTAGAAAAATGGCGATTATTATAACTTTTTTAATTATACTGTATTTTGTCTGTCTGTGGTGGGATATGCGTGATCGTCCTGCCAGAAAAATACATAAGAAACGGAGTACGGCCCCATATATACCCCGACCGATAGATACTACTCATCTGCCAAAGAGTGAGCAGGACCCTCGTGCCATGAAGTTGAAGAGGATGTTGCTGAGAATATATAAGCCGAAATACCCATTCCGCCTTGCTGTGAGCAACAGGCAACCACCAAAAAGGTGGGGCACGTATTTCACTGCAACCAGCCGGATTATGGTATATAAAAACGATCCGTTGGTGATGCGAGAAGTAGCCATCCACGAACTGGCTCATCATGTCACCATTACTGAAGTAGGCAACTTTCCACGTTGCCACGACAAGCATTTCAAGCAGACTTACACATGGCTGATAGATAAATACAATCAAACTCAGCAACCATACATCTGTCCGGATATGAGATATTATTTGCGTCAAAAGTAATCCATAGTACCAGTATGGCCCAGTGGAAATTAAGTGGGGCTAGTGTGAATT
>JAUNIK010000331.1:0-434 GCA_030523505.1 Prevotellaceae bacterium
AGTTTCTGCAAGCGCACAGAGAACAACAATCACAGCTAATAAGGCTGGTGACAACATTTAGGTTGGTGTTAACGCTGGTGCTATCACTGGTCTTAAGAACAGCAATGCAGAGAAGAAGTATGCTTTTAAGACATTTTCTCCTGAGTTCGGTGTTCGCGTAGGTAAGAACTTCACAACAGTATTCGGACTTGCTCTTGATGCTAACATGTATTTCAAGGCTCGCAAGAATGAGAATGCGTTCGCATTCACAAAGACTTTTGTTCAGGGTCTTGATGTTGACCTGCTCGGTACAGCAAACCTGATGAACATGTTCGCTGGTTACAAGGGTGAGCCACGTTTCTTCGAAATCATCGCTCTCGGTGGCTTCGGTTGGACACACGCTTTCGGTACAGGTGCTAAGGCTAACGCTATTAACTCTAAGGCTAACGCTATTA
>JAUNIK010000331.1:444-3606 GCA_030523505.1 Prevotellaceae bacterium
CTCTCGACTTCGCTCTGAACCTTGGTGCTGACAAGAAGTGGCAGGTTTATGTTGAGCCAGGTATCGAGTACCTGATCCAGGGCTATGGTTTGTCAAATGCTGATGAATTCAAGTATGACCTTCGCAATGCTGTTTTCAGCCTGAAGGCTGGTGTTAACTACAAGTTCGGTACTTCTAACGGTACTCACAACTTCGCATGTGAGCAGCTCCGCGACCAGGCTGAGATCTGAGGCTGACGCTGCAAAGGCTGACGCTGCTGCTAAGAACGCTAAGATCGCTGAGCTCCAGAAGGCTCTCAACGACTGCATGAACAAGCCAGCTGCTGCTGTTGTTAAGCAGGAGAAGGCTAACCTCCAGCCATCTGTTATCTTCAAGCAGGGCAAGTCTGTTGTTGAGCGCAGCCAGGAGGCTAACCTCGAGCTGATTGCTAAGTACATGCAGAACAACAAGGACGCTAAGATCAAGATTTCAGGTTATGCTTCTCCAGAAGGTTCTAAGGAGCTCAACCAGAAGCTCTCTGAGAAGCGTGCTGAGGCTTGTAAGACTATCCTCGTTAAGAAGTATAAGATTGCTGCTGACCGTCTCCAGACTGAAGGTCTTGGCGCTACAGACAAGCTGTTCGACGAGGTTGAGTTCAACCGTGTAGCTCTCTTCAACGACGTTACAAAGTAAATTTCTCTTAATCGATAAAATAGACTCCTTAAGGTTAAGACCTTAGGGAGTCTTTTTTTTTCTCCCTTAGGCATCAAACATTTAATCATTAGGTATAAATGAAGGTAATAGGTTTTGGCGAGACGGTGCTCGATATAATCTTTAAGGATAATCAGCCGCAGAAGGCTGTTCCAGGAGGTTCTACATTCAATGCTATGATTTCCCTCGGACGTATGGGGGTGCCATGCGTGATGGTGACAGAAACAGGTGATGACCATGTCGGCGATATGGTCCGCGATTTTCTGATTGAAAATGGCATAGATACAGAATATGTTTATCGCCATAAGGGAACGAAGTCGCATCTGTCGTTAGCCTTCCTTGATGCCAACAATGATGCCCAGTACCAGTTTTATAAGGATCATGCCAGCATAGCAATGCCTCAGGCGATGCCAGAGATGGAGAAGGGAGATATTGTCATATATGGCTCCTTCTATTGCATAAACCCCAAGATACGTGACTATTCTAGGCGTTTCCTTGAGAAGGCAAACAAACAGGGGGCATTCCTGTATTACGATATCAATTTCAGGGCTGCACACATTGCGGACATCCCTGATACTATTGAGAATATAAGGGAGAATATGCGTCTGGCATCTGTAGTCAGAGGTTCTAGCGAAGACTTTGAGGTTCTCTATGGGGCAAAGACGTGTGATGAGGCATATAATGTAGTTAGGGAGTATAGTCCTAACTTCATTTATACCAATGCCGGCAAGCCGATAGAACTGCGTACACCAGACGTGAAGGCTTCGTTCCCTGTCAATCAGATTGAGACAGTAAGTACAATCGGAGCGGGAGACAACTTCAATGCAGGATTCTGCTATGCAGTGTTCAAGGAAGGGGCTGCATCGTTAGAAGGTATAAATAAAGAAGAAGAACTTGCTGCCTTTACGAGGTTTATTGCCTCAGGACAGAAGTTCTCCTCCGTTGTATGTCAGTCTTTGGAGAACTATGTCCCCAAAGATTTTATGCCGTAAAATCAGTCTAATACGATAGGCTTATACTTAGGTACGAGAGTCTTCATTATTACCCATCCGATGAGATAAGCTACAGCGCAGTAGCAGAAGACTATCATGTAACCTGCAGGCTTGCCTGTCTGGCCGAAGAATGAGAAAGCATCACCCAAGCCGTCTGCGTAGGTGAACAGCATACCAGAACCTTTGTTGATAGCGAAAGAGCAAAGGCCACCGAACATTGTACCAATACCTGTGATGGTTGCAATAGCACTCTTTGGGAACATATCACCGATAGTAGAGTAGAGGTTTGCTGACCAAGCCTGATGTCCTGCACCAGCCAAACCGATGATAATACAAGGAATCCAAGGGCTGATGTGTGCCAGAGGCTGTGCGAACATAGCAAAGAGTGGGAAGAATGCAAAGATAAGCATTGCCCTCATGCGGCCAGCGTAAGGATTCTACCCCAGTTTCTCAACGAAGAGTTTTGGCAGGTAACCTCCATAAATTGACAGGACGGTAACTATCAGGTACAATACGAAGATAAGAGCCTGTCCCATGCCGGAAGAAGAAGGATAGCCTAACTCAGAGAAGTATGCTGGTGCCCAGAACAGGTAGAACCACCATACACCGTCAGTCATCAGCTTACCTACGATGAAAGCCCATGTCTGACGATATGTGAAGCACTGCAGGAATGACAAAGTAGGCTCGTTGCCATTAGTCTTCACCTGCTCAGATTTTTCCTCTGCCTCGTCTTGTCCGATGTATGAAAGTTCTGCCTCGTTGACGAATTTGCTCTTTGAAGGCTTGTCATACAGGAAGAGCCACAGACCAGCCCATACAAAGCCGATAGCACCGATGATAATGAATGCCATCTCCCAGCCCATGTGCTCTGCAAGAACTGGGATGGTAAGTGGCGCTGCAAGTGCTCCCACTGATGCGCCGGCATTGAAAATAGAAGTAGCGAGGGCGCGGTCCTTCTTTGGGAAATACTCTGCCGTAACCTTGATAGCAGCAGGGAAGTTGCCTGACTCACCGACAGCGAGTATTATGCGGCAGGCAAGGAACAGCCAAACACTGAGTGTGCTGACAGCGATGGCTGCCTGTGAGCCAGTTGCAATACTGCGTAATTCCTCGATGCTACCGATATTTTCTACATACATGGTCACCCATCCGCAACCTGCATGCAGGCAGGCGCCAAGGCTCCATACGACGATAGCCCAGATATAGCCTGACTTCGTACCCATCCAGTCGATAAACCTACCGGCAAAGAGTGAGATGAATGCGTAGAACAACGAGAATATGGCTGTAATGGTACCATAGTCGTTGTCATTCCAGTGGAAGTCAATAGCGATAAAATCTTTCCATGTCAGGGACAATACCTGACGGTCCATGTAGTTTACCGTTGTGGCAAGAAACAACATGGCGCAAATCACCCAGCGGTAATTTGTCATTTTGTTTGTGGTAACAGAATTCATATATACTTATATGTTAGTTAGATAAT
>JAUNIK010000332.1 GCA_030523505.1 Prevotellaceae bacterium
CGCGACGGCAAGAAGAACGATGTGAAGCGCGAGAATTATCAGTGGCGTGCAGAGGCTGTGAGTGGAGTCATCGACAAGGAGAAACTTGCCGTCGTACTCTCTCGCATCAATGTCGATATCAATAGCACCAGCGGTTATCTGGGCGAAATCAGCGACCGAAGCAAACTACTCTATTTCAAGAAGCAGACCATCGGTCAGTATCTCTATAAACTCATAAAGAAGAATCCTCATCAGTCGTTGAAGAAGAAGGTGTTCTATCGCGAGGATTATATGGATGAGTTCGAGGCAATATGGGAAAAGCAGAAGCAGTTCCATCCGGAAGCCCTCACTGATGCACTGAAGAAGCAGATACGCAACGAGTGCATATTCTTCCAGCGCCCATTGAAGAGCCAGAAAGGCAAGGTGGACTTCTGTACTCTGGAGTCGAAACAGACAAAACGCCTTGTTGACGGCAAGGAGGTAACCATACGCGAAGGACTGCGAGTATGTCCAAAGTCATCGCCACTGTTCCAGGAGTTCAAGGTGCTTCAGGGCATCAGCAACCTACGAATCCTCGACAAGCAGACCTACGAGGAACGCCCACTCACCGAGGAGGAGCACCAAGCAGTCTATACCGAACTGAACCTTTCGGACAAGATGTCGAAGTCGGCCATACTCAAGACCATCGGTCTGAAAGCCTCACGCTACGATCTCAACTACGATGAACTGCCAGGCAACACCACTCGCAGTGCTCTCTTCAAGGCATTTTTGAAGATGTTCCCTGTGACTGGTCATACTGAAATTGATGAGAAGAAAACCAATGCACAGGGCAAGGAAGATGCCGTTCTGCAACTCTTTGCCGGATTGGGATTCAATGTGCGTGTTCTCGACCTTGACATCACTCTCAAAGGTCGTGCCTTCGACAAGCAACCAGCCTACAAGCTCTGGCACCTTCTCTACTCTTCGGAGGGCAAGAACCTCGAGGAGCATATCGCCGCTCTCTGCGGATTCCATGACTATCCTGAGTGCAGTGCCATCCTATCGAAGGTGACCTTCGCCAACGATTACGGCAACCTCTCAGCAAAGGCTCTCCGCAAGTTGCTCCCATACATGCGTCAGGGAATGAACTACTACGAGGCTTGCGAGGCTGTGGGCTATCAGCACAGCGAGCGTTCACGCACAAAGGAAGAACTTGAAACACGCGAACTCCTCGACCGTCTGCCAACCTACAAGAGCGGTGCTCTGCGCAATCCTGTTGTCGATAAAGTGCTTGCACAGATGACCAATGTGGTGAACAACATTATCGAAACCTATGGCCGTCCTGATGAGGTTCATGTGGAGATGGCGCGCGAGATGAAGCGCAGTGCCAAAGAGCGCCAGAGCATGACGAAAGCCATCAACGAAAACAAGAAGAACGCCGAGCGAATCCGCCAGTTGCTCAAAGACGAATTCCACTTCGCCCACCCAACCACCAACGATATTGTTCGCTGGCGATTGTATGAGGAACTGGAGTGCAACGGATACAAGACACTCTATTCCAACACCCCGATACGCCGTGAGGATGTGTTCAGCAAACTCTACGACATTGAGCATATCATCCCACAGGCACGACTCTTCGACGACTCGTTTGCCAACAAGACACTGGAACTAACCTCTGTAAATCAGGACAAGGGAGCCCAGACGGCTTTTGACTATATGGAGAGCATTTCCAGCGAAGCCGAGTTGGAGCAGTATAAAGCCCGAGTGAACCAGGCATTCGTTGACGGAAAGATAAGCAAGACCAAGCGCAACAATCTCCTGATGAAAGAATCGGAGATACCTGCCGACTTCATACAGCGCGATCTCCGCGAGACACAGTACATCACCCGTCAGGCTATGGCTATGCTCGAGGATGTGGTGCGTACGGTCATTGCCACAAGCGGAAGCATCACCGACCGTCTGCGTGAGGAATGGCAACTCATCGACATCATGAAGGAGATAAACATTCCTGTATATGATAAACTCGGACTTGTGCGACGCGACACCAACCACGATGGGCAGACCGTTTGCCGTATAGAGAACTGGACCAAGCGTTCCGACAACCGTCATCATGCTATGGACGCCCTCACAGTGGCATTCACTAAGCGCAGTCACATACAGTACCTGAACACCCTCAACGCCAACTACAACGAGGGCAAGAAGAAACAATTGGACTGCCCGATGGCTGTCAAGGAATTGCGACAGGTGGCAAAGCAGTCGCTTGAAGACATTCTTATTTCAATGCGTACGAGCAAGAAGGTTGCCACTACCCATCGCAACAAGGCCACAGGACAGACCTGCATCACCCCACGAGGCAAACTGCATGGTGAGACCTATTACGGTTCTATTGAGCGAAACGGCGAGACTGTTTACACCACACGCAAAGCCATTGCGCCCGACCTCGACATCTCGGCAGTTATAGACCACAGAGTGCGCGAGATTCTTGAAGCCCGACTGGCAGAGTATGGCGGAGATGCAAACAAGGCATTCACAGCCCTCGACGAGAATCCAGTATGGCTCAACCGCGAGGCTGGAATAAGTATCAAGAAGGTTGCCATCCGTGCAAAGAAGGTCAGCGCACCGATTGCCATCCATACCAAGCACGATAATCAGGGCAAGCCAATACTCGACAAAGACGGAAAACCAATACCAGTGGATTTCGTTGCGCCAGACAACAACCATCACATTGCGTTCTTCAAGGATCAGAAAGGCAATCTTCAGGAGCGCATCATGACCTTCTTCGAGGCTGTGGAGCGCAGGAATCAGGGCGAGAGCATCATCGACACCAGTTATATGCAAGCCGAAGGATGGGAGTTTAAGTTCTCTCTCCAGCGCGGTGACTATGTGGTGTTCCCTTCAGCCGACTTCAACCCACAGGAGATTGATCTGACCAATCCAGCCAACTATAAGTCTGTCAGCCCACATCTGTTCGTGGTGCAGAAACTGTCATACAAGAACTATTGGTTCCGTCATCATTTGGATCCTACGACGGATTCTGCTCCTGAATTAAGAGATGTCACATGGAAAAATATCAGAAACATACCAGCATTGAATGGTATTGTAAAAGTACGCCTTGACGCCCTTGGCAACATTGTTGAAGTCAATCCTGTAGAACTATAGATAAGAATCAAGATTATACAAAAGCAAACAACTGAATATCGCTTATATGCAGGTATTCAGTTGTTTTTCTTTGTAGAGATACTATTTTACAGCAATTCACAACAATGTATCTTTTTAATATAAAGGGGGAGCCGTTGTTAATGCTCTTGCAAAGATACTCGCTCGGCATCCCGTAGGGTGCCGCTCTCATAGCGAAGCGGAGAGAGAATTTTACAGCAATTCACAACACACGCTCACGAACATCATTAATCCATGCATTGTTAATACTAGTGCAAAGATACTAATTTTACAGCAATTCACAACCATCATGTTGAGCATGCGCAATGCTTTCAGTTGTTAATGCTAGTGCAAAGATACTAATTTTACAGCAATTCACAACTATGGCAACTGGCGAAACAGCATCACATCGTTGTTAATGCTAGTGCAAAGATACTAATTTTACAGCAATTCACAACA
>JAUNIK010000333.1 GCA_030523505.1 Prevotellaceae bacterium
TACTGTGACAGACGACCAGTGAAACTGTTGCCGAAGATGAGTTCCACAGGCTGCTTGCCCATATTGTCGCGACGCTCCTCAGCCTTGCCGTTGAAGGTCTGGCGACGGTCGAGGAGGTAAGAAGTCTCGAACCATGCCTCACGCATCTCGTCGATATTGATATCTATTGTACGGCTGCCCATCTTCACTGTGAGAGTGCGCTGTACCTGTGGTACGCCAATCTTCACATAGCCCACACCAGCATCCTCGAGAATCTTCTTCACGCGAGGAGCATTAGCATCAGAAACCTGGATGACAACACCTGGGTTCTCAGCGAAGAGAGCCTTTACGATGTCTGTATTCTGGAACTTATCGAGCGATACATTGATACCGCCAGTAGTGTTAGCGAAGCACATTTCCAGCAATGTTGTTGCAAGACCACCGGCAGAGATGTCGTGACCTGCAAGGATAAGACCCTCGTCAACCAACTGCTGGATAGCAAGGAACGCATCGCGGAAATACTCAGGATTCTTAACGGTAGGAACATCGCTGCCCACCTTGCCCTGTGACTGAGCGAATGCCGAACCACCAAGCTGGAGTTCGTCGAATGAGAAGTCGATATGATAGAAACGGCTTGCCGAAATCTTCTTCATCACTGGTGAAACGATCTTACGGATGTTGCTCACCTCACCACCTGCAGAAACGATGACAGTACCTGGAGAAACAATCTTCTCGCCGTTAGGATATTTCTGTGTCATCGAGAGTGAGTCCTTACCAGTAGGAACATTGATCTGCAAAGCACAGCAGAAGTCGGAGAGAGCCTGTACAGCGGTATAGAGACGTGCATCCTCACCTTCCTGAGCGCGGCAAGGCCACATCCAGTTTGCAGAGAGCGATACAGAGTCGAGACCTTCTGCCATTGGAGCCCACACGAGGTTTGTCAGTGACTCAGCAACAGCGAGAACCGAACCAGCTGCTGGATCTGCCAAAGCAGCCTGTGGAGCATGACCGATAGCTGTGGCGATACCCTTAGTACCAGTGTAGTCGAGGGCAACAGCACCACAGTCAGAGAGTGGCAACTGGAGTTCGCCCTGGCACTGCTGACGAGCAACACGACCAGACACACAACGGTCAACCTTGTTTGTCAACCAGTCCTTACAAGCCACAGCCTCGAGCTTGAGTACATCCTTCAGGTACTCGTCAACCTTCGACTCAGAATATGTCACTACATCGTACTTGCGTTCAACGGTCTTGTCAACCATCACTGTCTTTGGCGAAGAACCGAACATCTGCTCTACGGCGAGGTCGAATGGACGGACACCGTCAGCCTGCTCGAATGCGAAACGAGCATCGCCGGTAGTCTCACCGACAGTGTACATTGGAGCACGCTCACGGTCGGCAATCTTCTGTACATGCTCGATAGACTTCTCATCAATGAGGAGTCCCATACGCTCCTGACTCTCGTTGGCGATGATCTCCTTAGCCGACAATGTCTTATCGCCAATAGGGAGCTTGTCCATGTGGATAAGACCACCACACTCCTCAACCAACTCCGACAGACAGTTCACATGGCCAGCCGAACCGTGGTCGTGGATTGAAACGATAGGATTCTCGTCCTCCTCGCACAATGCGCGAACAACATTATATGCACGCTTCTGCATCTCTGGGTTGGCACGCTGAACAGCATTCAACTCGATACCCGATGAATAACGGCCAGTCTCTACAGATGATACCGAACCACCACCAAGACCGATACGGTAGTTCTCACCACCCATAACAACGACCTTGTTGCCTGGCTGAGGCTCACCCTTCAGACAGTCGCGCTTGGTGCCGTAGCCAACACCACCTGCCAACATGATAACCTTATCGTATGCGTACTTTTCTTCTTTCTCCTGATGTTCGAAAGTAAGTACAGAACCGCAGATAAGTGGCTGACCGAACTTATTACCGAAGTCGCTTGCACCGTTAGAAGCCTTGATAAGAATCTGCTCAGGAGTCTGGTAGAGCCACTCTCTTACAGGGAGAATCTTCTCCCAAGGCTGCATATCCTGCTCGTTGCTCCACTGTGGAGTATTAGGAACAGCGTTATCGTTTGCGTTATCGTTATCGTTCTTACGAGGGTATGATGTCATATACACAGCAGTACCTGCGAGTGGCCATGAACCAACACCACCGCCCATACGGTCGCGGATTTCACCACCGGTACCTGTTGAAGCGCCGTTGAATGGCTCAACTGTTGTAGGGAAGTTGTGTGTCTCAGCCTTCAGCGAAATCACACTCTTTACCTCCTTCACCTGGAAGAAGTCTGGCTTTGAGTGGTCAGCAGGAGCAAACTGCTCGATGACAGGACCTTCAGAGAATGCCACATTATCCTTATATGCTGAGAGAATCTTATTTGGGTTCTCCTTGGTAGTCTTCTTGATCATTGCGAACAGCGAACTCTCCTTCTCTACGCCATCGATGATGAATGTACCGCCGAAAATCTTATGACGGCAGTGCTCGGAGTTAATCTGTGCGAAACCGAACACCTCTGAGTCGGTGAGTGGACGACCGAGTTGACCTTCTACCTTGTGGAGGTACTCAATCTCCTCTGCCGAGAGTGCCAGACCTTCCTGCTCGTTGTACTCCTCAAGGTTCTCAATGTGCTTGATAGCCTCTGGCTCGATGTTCACAGTGAACACCTTCTGGTTCAGTCCGTTGTACATACGCTGGAGCATAGGATCGTGCTCAGCGTCCATTGAAGCAACTGGATAGTACTCCTCGATACGCTGAATGCCAACGATGCTCATGTTCTGGGTGATTTCCACAGCGTTGGTACTCCAAGGGGTAATCATCTCGCGACGTGGACCAACGAAGTATCCTTCAAGGGTCTCACCCTCCACTGGGGTAGCATTGCCGTAGAGCCAGCAAAGTTTCTGAACTTCATCGCTTGTCAACTGATGATCAGCCTGAGTAGCGATAATACTGTTGTTTGGTGTCTTAAAAAAAGCAATCATTATTAACTATAATTTATATTGTACTGCAAAAATACAAAAAAACACAGAAACGGCCAAATAAATAATTACTTATTTATCATTGTGCTGATGAATTATGATGAATGCTACATGTCCGCTGATAGGCTTGCGAATGTGAAAAATCTGGGTTTACGTTGCTTTTGGTGCTTTAAAAAGGATGGTAAATATGACAGGAAAAGGAATGCTTCGACTGTTATCTTGTTGTGATTATTTATTTTTGCTGAAATTTAGGTTTTGGTTGGATTATACGTAAAAACAGAACAATTTCCATACTCTTGGCAAGGAAATTGTAGATTTGGAAAGTAAAATTCACCAAAAATACAATTGCTTGACTAGAATGTACAATTGATTTTTTCCTATTATGAGTAACTTTGCAACACAGTTCCGAGAGACGAATTGAGACAGATTGAAATGATGAGTTTGTTTTTCTTTGTTTCACATCAATGGGCTGCCTTTATCTTGAAATATCAGGAAACGGCATACCGAGGGTTGATGAAAGGAATTGAGAGAAAAAGGGGCTCACTAGTAAAACCCTGTGTTTAACCGAATATCATTGATAACCTGTAGAGG
>JAUNIK010000334.1 GCA_030523505.1 Prevotellaceae bacterium
TGACGAAAACGAAAATAATTCTTTATTTATAGGACTTTCAAAAAATATAATCGTAAGAGACGAGACTTTTTCACGGGATTTGTGTATCTTTGCATTATAAAACAGATATTTTATAATGGACACAGGTATATACAGCCATCTGACGGACATTCTCCTTGGTCAGGAGTTTTCCGACAACGGCATTTCCAACGAGCACTTTGAGGTAGCAAAGATTGCGGCCTTGCAACAATCGCGATCTGAAAACGCCATTACTGTTGTAAGCAACCTGCATAGCAACAGCAGTTTCATTGTGTACGGCAGATTAGGGCGTTTCCTTGGTGTATCCGTTGAAAAAGAGGGCGAGGAGGTGCCATCGATATGGGAGGACAACCTGCTTGAGAGGGTTCACCCAGATGATATCGTCGAAAAACTGGCACTTGAATTGCAATTTATCACCTTCGTGAAATCGCTGCCTGCCGATGAGCGACAGGATTATTACCTGCAACATGTGCTCCGTATGAAGAATGCCGAGGGAGAGTATATCTACCTGATACACAGAATTTTCTATCTGCAGTACGACGATTGTGGCAATGTGATGCTTGCCCTATGTCTTTACACCATTGCCGGCGAGGAACAGCCTATCGTGGGCATAATAAACTCACTGAGGGGAAAAATTGAAAACGAAACGGCTGCAGAGGTGTCGGTCATTCTCTCCAACCGCGAAAAGGAGGTGTTAAGACTCATCGGCAAGGGTAATGCAAGCAAGGAAATAGCCGAAAAACTGAGCATTAGCACCCACACTGTGAACGTTCACCGACAGAATATCATCAAAAAAATGCATGTAAATAACTCCACTGAGGCGTATAATGTGGCGCGTAGATTAGGTTTGATATAGCAAATAGTTATTTTTCACTATTGCTTTTTTGTTTGGAAATAGGTAACTTTGCATCGCAAAGTCGCCGAAAACGATAATAATATTCAAAAAAAACAATAAAACAAAGTATGAAAAAAACTATTCTTGCTGCTCTCGCAGTCGTATTTTCGTTGACTTCTCAGGCTCAGACTCTTGAGAAGATGCAGTGGTTCAACGAACCAGAATCTTACACCATCAATGGCGGTACACTCGAAATGGATGTACCAGGACAGACCGACTATTGGCGTATTGCTCACTATGGCTTCACCGTTGACGATGGTCCATTCCTTTATAACACCTATGGCGGTGAGTTCGAAGCAAAGATCAAGGTAAGCGGCGACTATAAGGTTCGTTTCGACCAGGCTGGTCTTATGATTCGCCTTGACCATGAGAACTATGTAAAGTGCGGTATCGAGTTCGTTGACGGCAAGTACAATGTCTCAACCGTTGTTACCCACCACACTTCTGACTGGAGCGTTATCAAGCTCGACAAACCAATCCCTTACCTTTGGCTCAAGGCTGTTCGCCGTCTCGATGCTATTGAACTCTTCTACAGTTTCGACGACAAGGAGTACACCATGATGCGTACCCTCTGGATGCAGGACAACTGTCCACTTCAGGTTGGTCCTGTTGCCGCTTGTCCTGACGGTCAGGGCTTCAAGGCTCGCTTCTCTGATTTCAAGGTTACTCACCTGCCTGACCAGCGTCGCGTAGAGTGGCTGAAGAACAACCAGTAATAAGCATATCGGAATTAATCATACTAATCATCAAAAGTATCTGAAAAGGGCTGAATTCCTGCATGAGGAGTTCAGCCCTTAATCTTATAACTTTATCTTGGACGGATTACTTGCCTGTTACATCGAGGAGGTTTACAGGATTCTCGATTACTGATGGAATCTTGCCGATGATAGCCTTCCAACGAGCAGCATCGAACTTAGGACGACGGTCGTAATAGTAAACACCGTTCTTCTCCTGCTCAACATCGGTGATCTGAGTGTAGCAGAAACCAACCACATGAGGACAAGCAGCAAATGCATCGATCTCCTTTTCAAGGATGTCGAAGAACTCGTCCTCGCTCTCAATCTGTGCACCATAGCCCCATGATGTAGCACGCTCAGACTCTGGAATCCAACCGAGGCCACCCATCTCATCAACCATATATGGCTCACCGTTGTATGTTGCCATCCAATGCTGGAAACGAGCGTTGCGGTATGTGTCCTTGATCGACATCACACGCTCTGGAGAATGGTTCTGCATGATTGCCTCTGGCTCACGTGTATAATCATGAACAGTCCAGAGATCGGTCTTTACATGTGTATCGCCTGAAGCATCGTTGATAGGACGTGTAGGATCCATAGCCTTTGTCATGTCGTAGATGTCGCGAATCATACGAGGATAAACACCATCACGAGCACCCCATGTCTCATTGAATGGAGTCCATGTCACGATAGAAGGGTGATTACGGTCGCGGATAACTTCCTCAGCCCACTCTGAGATGAAATTGCGTGCAGCGAGTTCGTTGTTTACATCGAGGCACCATGAAGCCTGCTCTGCCCATGTGATATAACCGAGTTTGTCTGCCCAATAGAAATAACGCTCCTCGAACACCTTCTGATGGAGACGTGCACCATTGAAACCTACAGCCTTCGACATCTCGATGTCCTGACGGAGATCAGCATCTGTTGGGGCTGTCCACACACCTGTTGGGTAGTAGCCCTGGTCAAGGACGAGGCGCTGGTAGTATGGTTTGTTGTTGAGATAGAAATAGCCGTTG
This sequence comes from Prevotellaceae bacterium, assembly GCA_030523505.1. Classification (GTDB taxonomy): domain Bacteria; phylum Bacteroidota; class Bacteroidia; order Bacteroidales; family Bacteroidaceae; genus Prevotella. The sequence continues at coordinate 2,667 of JAUNIK010000334.1, forward strand.
GCACAATGTACCTTACGCATACCTGCATACGAGTTGACCTCGTCGAGCACCTTACCAGCCTTATCCTTTACGGTGTACTTCACATCGTAGAGGTTTGGTGTCTCTGGTGTCCAGAGCTTTGGGCTCTTGATAGGCAGAACAACGATAGCATTGTTGGTAGCAAGGACGGTCTTCTTTGAAACCACCTTCTTGCCGTCGAGCACCTCTACAGTGAGGGTGTTTGTGTTTGACTCTGTCCAGAACTCAGGACGAACAACGAGCTGGTTGTTGTCGATGTCAGGAGTAGCAAACACCTGCTTCAAACCTTCATGAGAAACTGCCTCCATCCATACTGTCTGCCAGATACCTGTTACACGGGTGTAAGAGCAACCGCCCGAGAAGAAGTTGGTGCACTGCTTACCGCCAGGCTGCATTCCACCACGGAGGTCGTCGTTGACGCGAACAACGAGGTTGGCTGTCTGTCCGGCAGGAACATACTTGGTGATATCCACCTCGAACGAGGTACCAGCACCATGATGTGTGAAGACGTGACGGCCGTTGATGTAGATGAACGATTCATAGTCGACAGCACCGAAATGGAGGAGCACCTTCTTGCCAGCCCATGCAGCAGGAACGCTGATTTCACGCTGATACCAAATGCAGTTGATGAAATCGGTGTGCTCTACACCAGAGAGCTTACTCTCAGGACAGAAAGGTACGGTAATCTTACCGTCGAAGCCCTTCGATTCTTGGAAACGCTTGTCAGCACCAGTACGACCGAGGTCGAGAGCGTAGGTCCATGTACCATTGAGGTTCTGCCAGTCAGCACGCTCGAACTGTGGACGAGGGTACTCCGGACGAGGAGTCTGCGCAAAAGCCTGCACATTAGCAAGCAAAGCAACGCACAATAC
>JAUNIK010000335.1:0-222 GCA_030523505.1 Prevotellaceae bacterium
CCCATAAAAACGACGCCGTAAAAAAAAGCAACTACCAATAAGCTTCAAACCAACGATACAAAGAAAAACTGCTGGAAAAGAAAATTGAGGAAGTACAGGAAAGAATTAAAAACGAGTCTGACACTTCTCCCGTTGAAATCACTCCAGAGATGATTGCTGAGGTAGTTTCCTTAATATCAGGCGTTCCTGTTACCAAAATGGCTCAGGCAGAAGGTAACCAGC
>JAUNIK010000335.1:232-3548 GCA_030523505.1 Prevotellaceae bacterium
AAGGGCATGAAAGAAGTGCTTTGTCATGAAGTCATTGACCAAGACGAAGCCGTTGACACACTTGTACGAGCAATCCAACGAAGCCGTATCGGCCTAAAAGACCCTAACCGCCCAATAGGAACCTTCATGTTCTTAGGTCCAACCGGCGTGGGTAAGACTTTATTAGCCAAGGAGCTAGCTAAATTCATGTTTGGCTCTGCCGATGCCATGATTCGCATAGATATGAGTGAATACATGGAAAAATTCACAGTTAGCAGACTGGTGGGAGCACCTCCGGGATATGTAGGCTATGAAGAAGGCGGACAACTTACCGAGCAAGTACGTCGCAGACCCTACTCCATCGTATTATTGGATGAGATTGAGAAGGCACACCCTGACGTATTCAACCTGCTCCTCCAGGTAATGGACGAAGGTCGTCTAACCGACAGTAATGGAAGGACAGTTGATTTCCGTAATGCTGTGGTTATCATGACCAGTAACGTTGGCAGCCGACAACTCAAAGAATTTGGACAAGGCATTGGTTTCACCCGTCAGCAGAATCCTTCTGGACAGTATGCAGATAGCATTATCCGCAAAGCGCTGCAGAAGCAATTTGCGCCAGAATTTCTGAATCGTCTGGACGAAATCATTACCTTCCACCCACTATCATTGGACTCAATGCTGAACATCATAGATATAGAGTTGAAGAAACTTATTAATCGTGTAGAAGCATTGGGTTATTTCCTGGAAGTAAAAGACGATGCGCGAAAGTTCCTAGCAGAAAAGGGATTCGACCCACAATATGGTGCAAGACCTCTTCGCCGAAGCATTCAGAGTCATTTGGAAGACGCAATTTCCAACCTACTCATCAATGAGTCGCCATTACCATCCAGTACCATTATAGCACGGGTTGAAAACGACAAACTGACACTTGATGTGACAAATTGTCAAATTATAGTACCCGTATTACAAGAAAGTTTAATTAAATCATAAAGATATGCAAAAAGGAAATATTGGAGTGACTACGGAAAACATTTTCCCAGTCATTAAAAAGTTCTTGTACAGTGATCATGAGATTTTTCTCCGTGAAATTGTTTCAAACGCTGTTGATGCAACCCAAAAGTTGAAAACCCTGGCCGCAAAGGGCGAGCTTAAAGAAGATATGGGTGACATTACCGTTCGCGTAAGTTTTGACAAGGAAGCTAAAACTATAACAGTGAGCGATAAAGGTGTTGGCCTAACCGAAGAGGAAATTGAGAAATACATCAACCAGATTGCATTCTCTGGCGCAAACGATTTCCTGGAGAAATACAAGGATGATGCAAATGCCATCATTGGTCACTTTGGTCTAGGCTTCTACTCATCATTTATGGTAAGTAAGCAAGTAGATATTGTAACAAAGAGTTGGAAAGAAGGTGCACAGGCCGTTAAATGGAGTTGCGATGGTAGCCCTACTTATACCATTGAACCTATAGAGAAAGCAGAGCGAGGCACAGACATCGTGATGCACATCGACGAAGACTGTGAGGATTTCCTGGACAAAATCAAACTCAATGACCTACTGAATAAATACTGTAGATTCTTGGCAGTGCCTGTTGCCTTTGGCAAGAAGACTGAATGGAAGGACGGCAAGCAAGTAGATACCGAGGAGGATAACATTATTAATGATACCACTCCTATCTGGACAAAAAAGCCTAGTGACTTGAAGGACGAGGATTACACCAAGTTCTACCGTGATCTCTATCCAATGAGCGATGAGCCACTGTTCTGGATTCACCTGAATGTGGATTACCCATTCAATCTGACCGGTGTACTCTACTTCCCTAAAATCAAGAGCAACTTAGACTTGCAGCGTAATAAGATTCAGCTCTACTGCAATCAGGTATTCGTAACCGATAGCGTAGAAGGCATCGTTCCTGAGTTCCTGACCCTACTCCATGGTGTCATTGACTCACCAGACATTCCGCTAAACGTAAGCCGTAGCTACTTGCAGAGTGATTCAATCGTAAAGAAAATCTCCACCTATATCACTAAGAAAGTAAGTGATAGACTGCAGAGTATTTTCAAGAAAGATCGTGCAGAATTCGAGAAGAAATGGGATGACATCAAGTTGTTCATTCACTATGGCATGTTATCTACTGAAGATTTCTACGAGAAGGCTAAGAATTTTGCCCTCTTGAAGGATTGCGACGGTAAATACTTCACCTACGAGGAGTACAACACCCTTATTAAGGACAACCAGACCAACAAAGATGGCAATGTTGTTTATCTTTATGCAAACGATAAGGATGCACAGTTCAGCTATATTGAAGCAGCCAAAAGCAAGGGCTACAGTGTGCTCATGATGGAAGGACAGTTAGACACCCCACTGGTAGGTATGCTGGAACAGAAACTTGAGAAAACCACCTTTACTCGTGTTGACGCAGATACAATTGAGCGCTTGATTGTAAAGGAGAATGACACTCATGAGGTGGTAGATGTACGCGACCGTATGACCTTGAACACCGTATTCAGCGCCATGCTGCCTAAGGTAGAGAAAACTGAGTTCAACATCGACCCTCAAGCTTTAGGCGAGAATGCCGCTCCTGTACTTATCACTCAAAGCGAATACATGCGTCGAATGAAGGAAATGGCACGAATCCAGCCAGGCATGGCATTCTATGGAGAAATGCCAGATATGTTCAACATAGTACTGAACACGAACCACAAGTTGGTTAAGGGTGTATTAGCCGACGCTATGCAGACTACCGAAGAGGAGCTAAAACCTGTAGAGGCAGAGATTAAGGGATTGGAAGCTCGTAAAGCTGTACTGAAACAGCAGCAAGACGGCAAAAAGCCAGAAGAGATTACCCAAGAGGAGAAAGACAACTTGCAGCAGTGTGAGAAGGATATTACAGCCCAGCACGACAAGAAAAAGGAGATTCTGAGCACCTACGCAAAAAGCAACAAGGTCATTCCTCAGCTCATAGATTTAGCCCTCCTACAGAACGGTATGTTAAAGGGAGAAGCGCTCAACAACTTTGTAAAACGAAGCATTGAGTTAATTTAAATACAACAAATATGCGGAAGACTTTAAAAATTCAAGGTCTTCCGCATTTTTTTCTTAAAATGATTTGGCAATTCAAAAAATAGTCGTACCTTTGCACTCGCAAAAACAAAAGAATGGCTCCTTAGCTCAACTGAATAGAGCATTTGACTACGGATCAAAAGGTTATAGGTTTGAATCCTATAGGAGTCACTCTAAAGAATTTGCTTTTTCATAATTTTAAATTTTAAATGGTTAATGGCTCCTTAGCTCAACTGAATAGAGCATTTGACTACGGATCAAAAGGTTATA
>JAUNIK010000336.1 GCA_030523505.1 Prevotellaceae bacterium
CTTTTGCGCTGCAAAGATAATAAAAATGTGGCAAACTATTCTCATTTCGGTAGGAATTCTTCTTATATCTTTTGTTTTTTTAGCAATTAAGATATTATTTGTGAAAAATGGTTCCTTTCCGAAGACTCATGTAAGTCAGTCAAAGGCCATGCGCGATCGTGGTATTCACTGTGTACAGACACAGGACTTTGAAGAGCGTCACCGCAAGGGATTGTATGAAAAAAATTAAAATCTAAATATGAAGAAAATCTTTACTTTCGCTTCTGCACTTCTTTTGTCAGGAGCTTTGATGGGAGGTCTTACCTCTTGTGCAAACAATCAGAATGGCTCAGCTGCTCCTGCAGCAGGTGGCGATTCATGCGGTCTCTCAATCGCATACGTTAACGTTGATTCTCTCCTTACCAACTACGATTTCGCTAAGGATCTTAACGAGGCTCTCATCAAGAAGACCGAGGATGCTCGTGCAAACTTCAACACACAGGCTCAGTCATTCGAGCGTGATTACAACGAGTTCCAGCGCAAGCTTCAGACCAATGCATTCCTCAATGAGCAGCGCGCTCAGAGCGAGGCAAACCGTCTTGAGAACAAGAAGAACCAGCTCGATCAGCTCAACGCTAAGCTTCAGCAGGAGCTCGCTCAGGAGCAGCTCGATATGAACACCCGTCTTAACGACACCATCCAGAACTTCCTCAAGGAGTACAATGCTGTTAAGAAGTATCAGTTCATCTTCAGCAACACTCTTAACGATAACATCCTTCTCGCACAGCCACAGTACGACATCACAGGTGAGGTGCTTCAGATGTTGAACGACCGTTACGCTAAGACTAAGTAATTACGGGAATATACATTATATAATTTAAAGGGATCCATTCGGGTCCCTTTTTTTGTATAATACTACATTCGGATTCGCTAGTGGTTCCTACGTCGGGTAGGACCTGTTACAGAAATCTGTAGTAGGTCTCGCTGATGTGCGAAGCCTATATGGAGATTCGCTTGCAGGTCGTAGCTTTCGTAAAGCCTATGCCGTATGCTTGTGGTAGGTCCTGCACGCTGGTTACGCCTATTCCAGTGTTTCGCCATAGGCTTTGCTTGTCGATGGTCTACTTATAAGCCCATTCTCAAGTTGTTGTATTAACAAAAAGGCTGTGTCAAAAGTCACAGCCAAATGACAAATGAAAAATAGCAAATACCACCACTCAGGTATTGCAGTCTTCTGCGACCCGAATGGTGATATTTGTTATTTGATAATTGCTATTTATTCAAAGCGCGTTATCGCACTTTGAATTAGCCCTTGATAGCAGCTACGCCTGGGAGTACCTTACCCTCGATAGCCTCGAGGAGTGCACCACCACCAGTAGAGATGTAAGAAACCTTATCTGTGAGGCCGAACTTTGTGCAGCATGCTACTGAGTCACCACCACCGATGAGTGAGAAACCACCCTCTGCTGTTGCCTTAGCAATAGCCTCGCCGATAGCACGTGAACCAGCGCAGAAATCATCGCACTCGAATACACCAGCAGGACCGTTCCAGAGGATTGTCTTTGCACCGTCGAGAGCAGCAGCAAATTTAGCCTGTGCCTCAGGACCTGCATCAAGACCTTCCATACCAGCAGGAATAGCGTTTGAAGGATGAACCTCTGTCTTTGCACCCTCCTTAACAGTCATTGTACCGAAGTCGAGACCGTCGCAGCAAACTGCGTCTGGAGCCATAACGAGCTCTACGCCGTTCTTCGCTGCGAGCTCCTCAACACCGAGAGCTACATCGAGCTTGTCCATCTCAACGATAGAACCACCGATCTCACCACCGTGTGCCTTAGCGAATGTATATGTCATACCACCGCAGAGGATGAGCTTGTCAACCTTGCCGAGGAGGTTCTCGATGATACCAATCTTTGAAGATACCTTTGAACCACCCATGATTGCTACGAATGGGCGCTGGATGTTGTTGAGTACGTTGTCAACAGCCTTTACCTCCTTCTCCATCAAAAGACCGAGCATACGATCCTCTGGTGCGAAGTAGTCAGCGATAACAGCTGTAGAACCGTGCTTACGGTGTGCTGTACCGAATGCGTCCATTACCCAGCAATCAGCATATGAAGCGAGCTTCTTAGCGAACTCCTTCTGCGATGCCTTCATTGCCTTCTTTGCCTCGTCGTAAGCAGGATCTGCCTTGTCGATACCTACTGGCTTACCCTCTTCTTCTGGATAGTAACGGAGGTTCTCGAGGAGAAGTACCTCACCTGGCTTCAAAGCTGCAGCCTGCTCGTCTGCCTTCTGGCAGTCGTTAGCGAACTGTACTGGTACACCAAGCTTCTCAGAAACTGCGTCAACAATCTGTGCGAGTGAAAGCTCTGGCTTTACCTTGCCCTTTGGCTTACCCATGTGTGACATGATGATGAGAGAACCGCCCTTCTCGAGGATGAGCTTGAGAGTAGGAAGAGCACCACGGATACGTGTGTCGTCAGTGATCTTACCCTCCTTGAGAGGTACATTGAAGTCTACGCGAACAATCGCCTTCTTACCAGCGAAATCGTAATCATTGATTTTTGTTGCCATGTTTGTAAAAATATTAAAATGTGATATATCAATTCAATTTGATTTTTTCAATGCAAAGATATTAAAAAAGTTCGAAATACAAAAGAAACTATTAAGAATTTAATAGAAAAATTATTCATCGTATATCGTTTTGTCGTCTATGCCTGCCAAAAACAGTGCTTCTTTGCGCTCAACGCATGTTCCGCACTTTCCGCAATGCTTGTCACCGCCTTTGTAGCATGACCATGTTTCTGTATAGTCTATGCCGAGTTCCTTGCCTCTTTTGGCAATGTCTGCCTTAGTAATATTGGTGTAGGGTGCCTCGATGGTCAGCCCTTTGAAGGTACCGGCAATTGATGCGTCGTTGAATGCTTTTATGAATTCCGGGCGACAGTCGGGATAAATGGTATGATCTCCTCCGTGATTGGCTATGAAAATCTTCTTCAGTCCGTTGCTTTCTGCCATACCAACGGCAATGGCAAGCATTATTCCGTTGCGGAATGGGACAACTGTCGATTTCATATTATCTTCTTCGTAGTGCCCTTCGGGAATTGCGTCACCTCCTTCAAGCAATGATGATTTGAAGTATTGGTGCATAAAGTCGAGTGGGATAGTGACATGCTTTATTCCCAACCGTTCACAGTGCATCTTTGCAAAAGGTATCTCCTTGTCATTATGGTTGCTTGCATAATCAAACGAAATCCCCAGTGCAATCTCTGATGCAAAATCATATAACATAGTGATGGAATCCATTCCACCGCTGACTATTATTGCGCTATCTTTCATATTTACGAGGGAAAGGGGCTATCCAAACAGGCATCTTAGTGCCTCTTCCACTTTTTTAACAGGATGTATGTTTATCTTATATTTGCTCTTGTCGAGGCCTTGCATATTGTATTTCGGGATGATAATATCGGTAAAACCGAGTTTTTCAGCTTCCGAGATACGCTGCTCGATACGATTCACAGGGCGTACTTCACCCGACAGTCCTACCTCGCC
>JAUNIK010000337.1 GCA_030523505.1 Prevotellaceae bacterium
ATAAATCATAAATTCCTAAATTAAAAAATTATGGCTAATCCAGAGTTTAAGTATGCGCCAATGTTCCAGCTTGGCGAAGACAAGACTGAGTACCGCCTCCTTACTAAGGAAGGTGTGACAGTAAGTGAGTTTGAGGGTCATGAAATCCTCAAGGTGTCAAAGGAAGCTCTTACTCTCCTCGCAGAGACCTGTTTCCACGATGTAGAGTTCATGCTCCGTCGTGAGCACAACGAGATGGTGGCAAAGATCCTCACCGATCCTAATGCCAGCGAGAACGACAAGTATGTAGCTCTCCAGTTCCTCCGCAATGCAGAGACTGCTTGCAAGGGTGTACTGCCTTTCTGCCAGGACACTGGTACTGCTATCATCCATGGCGAGAAGGGCCAGCAGGTATGGACTGGTTTCGAGGATGAAGAGGCTCTCTCACGTGGTGTTTACAATACCTTCACCAACGACAACCTCCGTTATTCTCAGAATGCTCCATTGAACATGTACGACGAGGTGAACACCCGTTGCAACCTCCCTGCACAGATCGACATCGAGGCTACTGAGGGTGCTGAGTACAAGTTCGTTTGCGTTGCCAAGGGTGGTGGTTCGGCTAACAAGACCTACTTCTTCCCAATGACAAAGGCTCTCATCCAGAACGAGGGTACTCTCCTTCCATGGCTCGTAAAGGAAATCAAGCACTTCGGTACTGCTGCTTGTCCTCCTTACCATATCTGCGTTGTTATCGGTGGTACATCAGCTGAGAAGAACCTCCTCACAGTGAAGCTCGGTTCTATCAAGTACTACGACTCTCTCCCAACAACCGGTGATGAGACTGGTCGTGCATTCCGCGACCTCGACCTCGAGGCTAAGCTCCTCAAGGAGGTACAGGCAATCGGCCTTGGTGCACAGTTCGGTGGTAAGTATCTGGCTCACGATATCCGCGTAATCCGTCTCCCACGTCACGGTGCTTCTCTCCCAGTAGGTATGGGTGTTTCATGTTCTGCTGACCGTAATATCAAGGCAAAGATCAACAAGGACGGTATCTGGATTGAGAAGATGGATTCAAACCCAACAGAGCTTATCCCTGAGGAACTCCGTCAGCCAGGCGAGGGTACAAAGGGTATTGAGATCGACCTCGACAAGGGTATGGATGCTGTTCGTGCAGAACTCACCAAGTATCCTGTTTCTACACGTGTGAACCTCAAGGGTACTATCATCGTGGCTCGTGATATTGCTCACGCAAAGATCAAGGCTCGTCTTGACGCTGGCGAGGGTATGCCACAGTATCTGAAGGATCATCCTGTTCTCTATGCAGGACCAGCAAAGACTCCAGAGGGCTATCCATGTGGCTCTATGGGCCCAACAACTGCTGGCCGTATGGACCCATACGTTGATGAGTTCCAGGCAAATGGTGGTTCACTCGTGATGATTGCCAAGGGTAACCGCGATCAGTGTGTTACCGACGCTTGTAAGAAGTATGGTGGTTTCTACCTCGGTACTATCGGTGGTGTGGCTGCTGTTCTCTCACAGAGCTCAATCAAGTCAATCGAGTGCGTAGAGTTCCCAGAGATTGGTATGGAGGCTGTATGGAAGATCACCGTTGAGGACTTCCCAGCATTCATCCTCGTTGATGACAAGGGCAACGACTTCTTCAAGCAGTTGAAGCCTTGGACTTGCTGCATGTAATAGACCCCCCCCCTACCCTTGACAATTGTCGAGCCTCGGCTGCACTCGGGAAATTGAGAATAAATTCTCTTTCCTCTCGCTTGCACGAGCCTTCCCTCCTTAGGGAGGGGGCGTTGAAATGCTTAATCAAATCGTGTTCTATTCCCTTCCATTTTTGGAAGGGATAGAATGCGTTTGTTAATATTAAAAACTATGCGCAGATTTCTTCTTCTCTTAACTTTTATCTTTTCCCTTTTCCCTTTTAACTTCCTCATGGCCCAGAATGTAATTTCCAAACTCGAGGTGTTCGACATCACCACCAATACCCATCGCGTGGTTCATGAGTTTCCATTCACCATCGAGGCTCCTAACTGGACTCCTGATGGCCGTTGGTTTGTTTACAACAGTGGTGGCCGATTGTGGAAACTATCTACCGAGAGCCCTCAGTCTGAACCTATTGAGATAAACACTGGTTCGGCTACAGGCTGCAACAACGATCATGTCATCTCTGCCGATGGACAGTGGATTGGCATTTCCGACAAATGGCCTTCAAAGGTGTTCCGTGTACCATTCGAGGGCGGTGAACCAGTGGAGATCACCCCTGAGGGACCAAGTTATCTGCATGGCATTTCGCCTGATGGACAGGAAGTGGCTTACTGTGCTTTCCGTGGCGATCAGCGTGCTGTGTGTACAAAACGATTGGATGGCACTCCTGAACGTCAGCTTACCACTTGCGAAGGACTGAACGATGGTCCGGAGTATTCGCCTGACGGCAAACATATATGGTTCAACTCCTCACGTACAGGTGAGATGCATGTATGGCGAATGGATGTTGACGGAAAGAACCAGAAGCAAATGACCACTCACGACAGTCTCTATGCATGGTTCCCACATGTATCGCCAGATGGCAAATGGGTAGTATATATCTGTTATCACAAGGGCGATTTGAAGGCCGACGAGCATGTGCCGAACAAGAATGTGGAATTGCGTATGATGACCTCCAAGGGAAAGAAAGACCGTCAGTTGGTAGCCCTCTTCGGTGGTCAGGGCACCATCAATGTCAACTCCTGGTCGCCCGATTCCAAGCGCTTCGCCTACGTCAGCTACGAACTGAAATAAAACTCAATCCCCCACATTATTATATATACAAGCCTCCACCTTATTATATATACACATAAAGGTCGACTCTCCGGAAATACGGAGCGCCGACCTCTTTTATTTTGCGGAATTGATTGTCTGTCCAGAAATTTGGATTTTGACTCTTATAGTAAGAAATATAAAATCAGACAATCACTTCCACTTAGAACCCATCAGAAGCATCTACATGTTTAGTTGCTTTCTCGGCTTGATTGGCATACTTTTCTTCTGCCTTGAGAATTGCCTCCCAGCACTTTTTTATACCAATGCTCAACTTGTCCTTCTTAATTTCGAGGTCTTGGAAATCCTGAAATATGATGTCATCCTTGTCCATCGACAATAATTCTACACGGAACTTCACGATGCCACTGAACAACTTGTTTAGCTGCTCGTTTGAAATTGCGTAATAAGCTATAGGTTGGATATGCTTCATCTTCTTGCCATCATAATCATAGTCAAGCATTGTTGCTGTTAGTTCCATTACCTCATTATTACTGAACTTAAAGAGCATTTTTCCTCCATATGGGAAAGTATGAAGCTCATTCTCGCCACTGCAAGCCCACAAGAAAAGCTGTTCATATCCTTCTGATACGAACTTGGCAATTCTAATATCAAAATCATCCTCCAATTTGAAGGTATAGGCTGGTGAGATGAGTCGATAAACATCATTTTCGCATGTTAAAATGGCTTCTCCTTTTTGTGCAAATGCATTTATCGACGAAAGAAGTAGTATTGCTGTAAAT
>JAUNIK010000338.1 GCA_030523505.1 Prevotellaceae bacterium
TCCGCCGTTTTCACAGGCTCATTCCAGCGGTTTTATTTCATGTAAAGAAAATTCCAAGCAAACAGCCCCAGTGTTGAGCCGCTTGCTTGGAATGTATTTCGCGTTAATATAACCTTCGTTCCACGAAGGCATAGAGTAGGGGAGATTAGAAGAATTTTGTCTCCTCGCCAAGAACTTCACTAAGAAGGATATTAGCAAGGCGCGAAGTACCGATACGGAACCACTTGTTTGTGAGCCACTCCTCGCCGAGAACCTCCTTCACGATGGTGTAATAAGTGATAGCATCCATCACTGTGTTGATGCCTCCGGCAGGCTTGAAACCAATCTGAATGCCCGTCTCATCGTAGTATTCCTTGATGGCCTGACACATAACATAAGCTGCCTCAGGAGTTGCTGCAATCTTCTCTTTTCCTGTGGAAGTCTTGATGTAGTCGGCACCAGAATACATTGAGAGAATAGAAGCAGTCTTGATGTTCTTTGCGGTCTTCAAACAGCCAGTTTCGAGGATAACCTTCATTGCGACATCCTCGCCACAGGCATTCTTCAATTCCGAAATATCCTCGCAGACTGACTCATAGTCGCCTTCAAGGAATTTGCCCACTGGCATCACGATGTCAATCTCTGTTGCACCGTCCATAACGGCCAATGATGTCTCTGCAACCTTCACCTCGATGCGAGCCTGCGACGAAGGGAATGAACCCGAAACGCAAGCGATTTCAACACCCTCGACCTGAAGGGCATCCTTCACAGCCTCTGCAAAACAAGGATAAACACAGATTGTTGCTACATGAGGGAGGTCAGGATAAACCTCGTCGAACTGATTCACCTTCTCTGTGAAACGCATAACGCTTGCATCAGAATCGGTGCAGCTCAGTGTTGTCAACTCGATGCTTCCCATAAGGAACTTCTTTACATCGATGGTATCATTCTCAGGCACTTTGTTGATGATGATATCCTTCACCGCAGCCTGTACATCAGCATCGCTGATCTCGAGGTTGTATTTGCTTAATGCTTCTTCGTACTTTGTCATATTTCTGATTTTTTATTTGAACTTTTCTATTTTTTGTTTGCACTCGCTTCCTGCCTGTAACTCTGGAGCACATTGGAAAGGAAAACAAAACAATCCTCTTCAACAGCCTCTCCGACAATTTTTTCTACTTCATTCTTTAATTTATAGGCAGCAAAATACACCTCATTGCAGTTGTAAGCCTCGAGCACTTCGGCTATGAGCGATGCCTGACGAGGCGAAATATTCCTTGCGAGAGGGTAGGGAATGCTGTCCGGCTGTCCTTCTTTAATGGTGTATACGCTCAAATCCGGATGCTCGGAAGTATGTGTGTTGGTGCGAACCACCCATGTTCCGGCAGCAAGATCACCCAGTCGTTGCTGTCGTTTGGTGAAGAACACACACAACTCGCCTAATCCCATAGCCATGAACAAATCGAAAGGAAGAAGCATCCAGCGAAGGATAAACGATGACAGTTTTGGTCCACCCCCTTCGAGAGTCACCACACGTGTATTCACCAACTGCTTTCCAACAGTCTGTCCGCCCGTCGATACTTCGGCAATGAGTGGATACATCAATGGAAGAAAGAACAGCAGAATAGCAATAAGAACTGTTGACTCGCTTTCAAACAGGACATAAACATTTAATTCGAAATACATGAAATACACAAATAGCACGATTCCACCATCAACGAGTAGAGCCATCAAACGGGCTGCGATGCTTGCCGGTTGTTGGGTAATTCGTACGTCCTGTGATGATAGAATATATGCCATAGAGTGTAAATTTCCGGCAAATTTAAAAAAAAATTTTCACTTATTATTGGTTGTTTTGAAAAAATTGCTTACTTTCGCACAAAATAACCAAAACAAAGGGCAATGACTGAATCGAGATTTGTGAACCAGAACAGACGGGCCTGGGAAGAATACGAAGGCATGATTGACGCCATGCATCTGTATTCGCCGAGTCAGTTGGGTGAAGCATATCTCCATCTCTGCAGCGATCTTGCTTTTGCTCAGTCACATTATCCTGATTCCCAAGTAAGCAAATATCTCGATGCCCTCGCATCGCAATATCATCATGTACTCTACAGGCGTCAACCCCAGCGATGGAGTGAACTGTGGAATTTCTTCACCCATGATGTGGTGCTTTCTTTCTATCACAGCCGACGATATCTGCTTTTCTCCGTTCTTTTGCTTGTGTTCGGTTTCATCATTGGTGCACTCTCGCAGCACATCAATCATGATTTCTTCGAGGAATTCTTCGGTTATGGCTATTATTCAGAGACGATGAACAATATCCGCAAGGGCAGTCCGATGGGAATATATGGTGATTCGCCGGAATGGGAGATGTATTTGCAGATAGCCCTGAACAATATCAAGGTGGGACTGATGTTCTTTATCTCCGGATTGCTCTCACCGTTTTATGTTATCTATAAGGACATGGAAACCGGAGTGATGATGGGCTGTTTCGATATGTTCTTTGCCCAGCAAGGCTTTGGTGTTGACGCCCTCGTTGCCCCAAACGAGCATGGAGCATTGGAAATTCCGGCATGCGTAATAAGTTGTGCTGCCGGAATGCGACTTGGAATGGGATGGTTCTTTCCAGGCAAACTAACCCGTATGCAAGCACTGCGCGAATCAGCCCAGCAAGCACTCACAATGGCACTCGCAATGATTCCTGTGTTTGCCTTTGCAGCAATAATCGAAAGTTACATCACCCGTCATCAGGAATGGCCAATGACAGTACGAGTGATGATAATAATAGCAGGCCTTCTTTTCATCACATATTATGTAATCATAATGCCTCATAGAATGGCCAGAAAGGAGGCATTGCACTGATGGTATCGCCTATTTTCAACATCAGAAATCGCGGTCAGGTGGTCAATACAGCCTGTCAGTGGATATGGGAACATCGTCGTTTGGCATTCAAAGTGATGGTGCTACCAGTGATAATAATGTCCATTCTGATAGTACTGTTCATTTTAATGAGCCAGTATTTACTTCTGGGAATAGTAATCCTCGGAGCGTTGTTGCTCGTGCCAGTACTGCCGAATATGATGTTCGAGGTTGTGGAGAACCCCGAGACCTACAACTATCCCGACAGATTGCCGTATTACAGAGAACTTCTCCCGTTATGGCCACACAATTTCTGGCCTGTATTGCTTGTGACTGTTGTCGGTGGATTGGTCCTTTTTGTGTCGTCATTCACGATAGTCGGTCCTTTAATTGTGGAGGCAATAATGCCTCTGGCAATAGTTATACTGCAAAGAAATGATGGTGTGGGCGTTCAGTGTGTAGTGATGTCGGCGAATATGATTTCAGGTTCGTTTGTGAATTTCCTGATGTGTGTTCTCGGCAGTTTTATAATCGCTTTCTCAATGATGGGCTCACCTTGGTTGCTGGTCTATGCAGTTGGTGAATTCATAAAACTATTCTTGGATAGGTCGGTTTATGAGGCAATAAACAATCTTGTCAGTGGCGACTTCTTTGATATGTTGGCCACATATTTAATGACGATGGGAGCA
>JAUNIK010000339.1 GCA_030523505.1 Prevotellaceae bacterium
AAGGACTTCGTTGCCTCATGGGATTATTCCCCAAAGTCAGAAAGGGTGATACTGTTACGTTAGCTGACAAGTTCATCAGCTGCGGTGGTGGTATGCTCTACATGGGCACGGGCGAGTTGCAGGACAGGATTCCCAACTTTGTATCGAACATTGAGCATTATCAGCAGACACCTCAGATGGTACGCGATTATGTAGAGGGGCTTCATATTGTACCAGCCCCGAAACGATACATCAACTTCCAGCGTGCGGATAAACTGAACACATGGGAGGACATCGAAGGACTCATCTTCTTTGCAAAACCTGACGTATTGAGCGGTTTGTGTGCCTGGGCTTTCTTTGACGACAACACAGAGTCGGCAGTCATCACACGGTTTGCATCGGGTTGTGCCTCACTCATCACGATGGCTGTGGCAGAAAACCGTAAGGAAGATGGTCACAGCTGTTTCCTCGGAGGATTTGACCCATCGGCAAGAATCATGATGCCAGCAGATGAAATGACGTTTGTCATCCCTGCCATCCGATTAGACAAGATGCTCAAGACAATGAGAGATACCTGTCTGTTCAATACACCTGCATGGGGTAAGATCAAGCAAAGAATAATGAATCAACAATAAGGGCTCGACTACAACGGCCTACTTGCTAAGCTTACACGCATTACAGCCTTATTGCTGGATTGGTGGCAGCGTGACGTTCCTACCAGGAGTAACCTTACAACTTCATAAAAAGGTCAAATCAGTTTATAAGAACCAGTAATAGACACTATCTATGATTCCATATACGCAAGCTGTTGCATGTCTATAATAAAAGTCGTACCTTTGCACCATCAAAATAATCAAAACAACTAAAAAACAGATTAAAAATGGAGAAGTTCAACGACATTATTAATAGAGAACAACTTACACTGGTTGATTTCTTCGCAACATGGTGCGGACCTTGCAAGCAGATGCACCCAGTACTCGAACAGCTCAAGCAGGAGCTTGGCGACAGCATACGCATCGTGAAGCTTGACGTGGATAAGAATGAGGCGCTGGCAAATGCTTACCGCATTCAATCCGTACCAACGCTTATGCTCTTCCGCAGTGGTCAGGTAGTATGGCGCCAAAGTGGTGCTTTGAGACTCAACGATCTGAAGTCTGTCATCAATCAATACGCATAACAAGATGGAAAGCAGAAAAGAACAAGCAGCAGAAAAGAAGCGTTGTGGATCACACAACTGCACGCAAGCCGTCCTTTGCACCTATCATGACTATACGGGGCTTGATGAAGAGACCATCAAGCACGTAGGCAACAGTTTTGCGGCTGGCATGGGCAACATGGAAGGCACGTGCGGAGCCATCGTAGGTGCTGGCATCGTGTATGGTCTTGCTACAAAGGACAAGGCAAAGTCCTTTCGTGGTATGCGTGAGATTATGGAGAAGTTCCAGGAGCGCAATGGTGCCACCCAATGCAAACTGCTGAAGGGCGTGGGCACAGGCAAGGTTCTTCGCGAATGCCCCCTATGCGTGGCTGACGCTTCGGAATTTCTGGAGGATTTATTAAACAAAGAGGAATAACAGATGGCAAAATACAAAGCAGAGAATGAACGTGACCGCTGCGTGGCATGTGGTGTATGCGTAAAGGTGTGTCCCAAGGATGCCATCAGCATCTACAAAGGATGTTATGCCGTGGTGGACGAGGATGCCTGCATCGGCTGCGGCATCTGTGAGAAGAACTGTCCAGCAGGTGTGATGCATAAGGTGTTAAGAGTTTCCGAAATCAAAGAAGGGTAAGACTATGGCTATACAAAAGACAAAGAAGTGGAGCGACTATATGTGGATTGTCTCCGCAACCTATTTCACCCTCGGATTCTTCAATATCGTGTTCGCTTGGTTGGGAGTCATCTGTTTCCTGATTCCCCTACTCATGGCCATCTTCGGTGGCGGCAAGGGCTACTGCAATAACTACTGCGGACGTGGTCAGTTGTTCCTCCAGATTGGCAACACGCTGGGGCTTTCACGTAAGAAGGTAGCACCACGATGGTTGTCGAGCAAATGGTTCCGCAACGCGTTCCTCGTGTTCTTCATGTTCTTCTTCATCCAGATGATCTGGCTCACCGTACAGGTGGCAAAGGGAGTAGAATCATTGCACGAAACCATACACCTGCTCTGGACGTTCGATGTGCCGTGGCATTGGGCTTATCCTACGGTCATTGAGCCATGGAAGGCACAGTTCGCCTTCGGACTTTACGGCATAATGCTCACCTCGCTCATCGTCGGAGTCATCCTAACCGTCATCTACCGTCCTCGTACTTGGTGCGTATTCTGTCCGATGGGCAACATGACACAGATGATAAGCAAACTGAAAGCAAAAGAATGAACATACAACAGATTAAATACATTGTAGCACTCGACCGCCTCCGCAACTTTGCGAGGGCGGCCGAGGCGTGTGATGTCTCTCAGCCAACGCTGAGTGCCATGGTGCAGAAACTGGAGGAGGAACTGGACGTGCGCATCTTCGAGCGTACCAACAAGACGGTCACAACGACGGCTGCCGGCGAGAGAATAGTTCTGCAGGCAAAGCGTTCGTTGATGGAGTTGGAACGTATCAGCGAGATTGTTTCGGAAGAGAAAGGTCTGATTGAAGGTCATTTCCGTCTGTCTGTAGGTCCTACCATTGCCCCATACATTCTGCCCAAGTTCATCCGTCACTACAAGGAGTTTTATCCTTCCGTCACCCTTTCCATTCAGGAGATGAAAGCAAACAATGCGCTAGATGAACTGGTAAACGGTGAGATTGATGTTGCCATCGCAATAGCTGATAATTTCCGTGAAGGCGTATTGGAAATCCCTCTCTACACCGAACGATTCTACGTTTATCTAACCGAGAGCTGCTGGCGCAAGCTTCCGACCTTCAAACCGGAAAATCTGGAGCACGAGAACATGTGGATCATGAAGGATGCGCAATGTATGCGTGACAGCGCCTTCTCGTTCTGTAAGGCTCGCACCAAGGGCAATCACATCTACGAGGCAGGAAGCATCGACACGCTCATCCGCATCGTGGACGAGAACGGAGGCTTCACCATCATCCCCGAGATGCATCTGTCATTCCTCACCGACAAGCAGCGTGAGAACATCCGCAAGATTGAAGGCAACTACCTCTCCCAGCGTCGCGTATCGCTCTACATCAAAGAGGATTACATCCGCCAGCGTATGCTCAACACCATAGTCGATACGCTGAAAGCATTCATGCCAAAGGAAATGCTGGGGGAAGGAATTTTGAAATATGGAATAAAGTTATAAAAGCAGAAATAATGACAAAGATAGCAATACCAACCAGAGACAATGTCGTTGATGACCATTTCGGACATTGCGACCACTATACTGTTTTCTCTGTTGATGATCAAAAGAATCTCATCAGTTCAGAACGTCTCGACTCTCCACAAGGATGTGGATGTAAGTCAAACATCGCTTCCGTGATGCAAGAGATGGGAATCACCATCATGCTTGCCGGCAATATGGGCATGGGAGCATTCAACA